>CAKVCH010000001.1 GCA_934725745.1 uncultured Clostridia bacterium
ATAAACAGATGAGTCGCCGTGTGGGTGGAATTTACCCAAAACATCACCGACGATACGCGCGCATTTTTTGAATGGCTTGTCATTTGTAAGTCCAATTTCGCCCATATCGTACAAAATACGACGATGAACAGGCTTTAAGCCGTCCCTAACATCTGGAATTGCACGCGAAACATTAACCGCCATAGCGTACGAAATGAAAGATTTTTTCATTTCTTCGTTTAGGTGCACCATAATGTACTTTGTATTGTCGACAAAATCTTCTCTTTTTTCTTTTTCGTCTATGCTCATTTTTTTTCCTTTTTATGCCTTTTTAGTTAATTTTTTGTTATTTTATGTCGCAATTTGTTGCTTTTTTGCTACTTTTTGTCAAAATTTGAAATATTTTGTTGTTTTGTGTCATTTAAACTAAATATCTAGGTCTGTGACAAGAGTTGCGTTTTCTTCAATAAACTTACGCCTTAGTTCTGGATTGTCGCCCATAAGCGTATTAAAGATATGGTCGGCTTCGACGGCGTCGTCAAGGGTAAATTTGACAAGAGTACGATGTTCTGGACTCATAGTTGTTTCCCAAAGTTGGTCTTTTGTCATTTCACCTAAACCTTTATAGCGTTGGATTGTGACATTTTTGTTGCCAAGTCGCTCCAAATCGTCGTTTAGTTCGTCATCAGAATAGAAATATGCGACATCTTTTCCGCGCGTAACCTTGTAAAGTGGTGGTTGAGCGGCGAAAACATGGCCATTTTCAATCAAAGGACGCATATAGCGGTAGAAGAAGGTCAAAAGCAAGATTCTAATGTGGCTTCCGTCGACATCAGCATCGGTCATACAAATAATTTTGTTATAGCGAAGTTTGCTTTCGTTAAATTCTTCGTTAATTCCGCACCCAAAAGCGGTAATCATTGATTTTATTTCTTCATTTTCAAGAACGCGTGCTAAGCGGGTCTTTTCAACATTCAAAATCTTACCCCTAAGTGGTAAAATCGCTTGGAAACGCCTGTCTCTGCCTTGTTTTGCCGTCCCGCCAGCACTGTCGCCTTCGACGATGTAAATTTCGCATTTTGACGAGTCACGATTAGTGCAGTCGGCAAGTTTTCCAGGGAGTGTTGTGCTCTCTAAAACACTTTTTCTACGCGTCAATTCTCTTGCGTTGCGCGCTGCTTCCCTTGCTCTTTGCGCGGTAATTGACTTTAAAATAAGTTGTTTTGCAATCTCAGGATTTTCTTCCAAGTAGTCGCCAAATGATTCAGTGACGACCTTTTCAACAAGCCCGCGCATAAAAGAGTTGCCAAGTTTAGTCTTTGTTTGCCCTTCAAATTGTGGGTCTTGGAGTTTAACCGAAATAACCGCGGTCAAACCTTCACGGCAGTCTTCTCCGCTTAGTTTTTCATTTGGTTTTAAAATCTTATTCTTTGTCGCGTAATCGATAATAACCTTGCTAAGTGCGTTTTTGAAGCCGACAAGGTGAGTTCCGCCTTCTTCGGTGTTGATGTTATTAGCGTAAGCGTTGATTGTTTCGCTATAACCGTCGTTGTATTGAAAACTTATCTCGACTTCGCTCGTTTTACTCACCGAATTGACATAAAATGGCTCTGGGAAGAAAGTTTGTCTGCCGTTATTTAGGAAATCTACAAACTCGATAATTCCGCCCTTGTAGTAGAATGTATCATTTCTTTCTCTGCCCGCGCGCCTATCTGTAAGAGTAAGGGTCAAGCCTTTGTTTAAAAATGCAATTTCCCTAAAACGCGCCTTTAAAGTGTCATAATTAAACTCGGTCGTCTCAAAAATTTGGTCGTCAGGTCTAAAAGTTATAGTCGTCCCGCGCGACAAGGTGTCACCGTCTATCTTCAATGGATAAAGTGGGATACCGCGCTTATATTCTTGCACATAATGGTTGCCGTTTTGGAAAACATCGACCTTTAAATATTCAGAAAGAGCGTTAACACAACTAAGTCCGACGCCGTGTAGACCGCCCGAAATTTTATAACCGCTCCCGCCGAACTTTCCGCCCGCGTGAAGTTTAGTCAAAACAACTTCGACGGCACTCTTGTGCTCAGTTTTGTGAATACCAGTTGGAATGCCTCGACCATTATCGCTAACTGAAATAGAGCCGTCTTCATAAATTACAACATTTATTTTGTCGCAATGCCCCGCAATCGCTTCGTCAATACTGTTATCGACAATTTCAATAACAAGGTGATGAAGACCGCGTTCGTCAGTCGACCCAATATACATCCCTGGGCGCTTTCTAACAGGTTCAAGCCCGTCCAAAACCTGAATATCCTCTTCGGTGTATTTTGTCGTTTTTGTAAGTTCTTCCATTTCTTCGGTCAAATTAGTATCTTCTGCCATAATAGTTCCCTTTTTTAAGTTTTTTTGTTTTTGCGATTAAAAGTAAATTGTTAAGTAGACTAAAAAATCACTTTTTACACCCGCCAAAATTCTAAGAAAAATTTGTTAAAATCACTAAAATCTTGACTACTTTAATTTAACGCAAAAAACGCAAATTTTGCCCCATATAATATATATAATTATATAGTATATATAATATAACATATATATATGTAAATTTCAACCATTTTGCACAACTTTTTTTGTCGATTTTAAAAAAAGTTTTTTATCACAAAATTTTACAATTTTAAACATAAAATTTTCTACATTTTTAAAACAAAAAATTTCTTTTTAATCTCCACTCACTCTCATTTTCATATTTTAAAAAATCTTTTTCCTTTCCCACTTATCACAATTTTAATTTTTTTTAAAAGCATACTTATTAAATATTTTTATCTTCCATAAAACTTATTTGTGTTTTGTAAAACACTTTTTTGTTTTCGTGGAGCATCTCGTGAAACATTAAAATCTTTTTGTGGAACATCTCGTGAAACAATTTTTTATCTTGTGAAACATTCGTGTGGAACAATTTTTATTTTTGTGGAACAATTATTTTCCTTTGTGGAACATTTCTATTTTTTTGTGGAACACTTAAAAATTTGCGTGGAACATTTTTTATATAAAGTAAACAAATATTTTTTTAGTCACAAAAAAAGTATAAAAAATGACAAAATATAACAAAAATAGCGCGTAAAATAACCTTTTTATATATTTCAAGTGAAAACTTTGTCTTATTTTGTCTATCTGTGGAACATTTTTTGCTTTTGTGGAACATTCTGTGAAACATTGAAATCTTTTTGTGAAACATTTTGTGAAACATTTATAATTTCGTGTGGAACAATTTGTGGAACAATTTTAAAAGGCTGTGGAACATTTTTTATTTTGCGTGGAACATTTTTAAAAACCTACAAAAACTTTTAATCCATTGAGTAAACTTTTTAAAACAAAATTGACTTTTCCATTTAAAGTTGTTTTTTATGTAAAACGCTTTTTTTTACTTTTCAAAATTATTTTTTAAAAACCATTCCAAATTTTTTTAAATTGTGGTAAAATATTTTTGTATGTATATTGAGAGCGTAAAATTAGAAAATTTTAGGAATTATACAAGTTGTTATGTTGAGCTAGAAAAAAATCTCAATATCTTTAAAGGCGCAAATGCGCAAGGCAAAACAAATTTTCTTGAAAGTATTTATATTTCAAGTATCGGCAAGTCGCCAAAAACCACAAAAGACAAAGATGTCATAAAATGGGGCGAAAGTCGTGCAAAGATTGATGTTAAGGTTAAAAAAAGTTTTTATGAAGAAGATTTATCCCTTGTTTTGTCTAATGACCAAAAGAAAACTATTAAAATTAACGGCATAGCTATAAAAAAAATCGGCGACCTTATAGGTGAAATGCCTGTTGTGTATTTTGCCCCCGACGAAATTGGGCTCATAAAAGACGGCCCCGCGTTTAGGCGTAAATTTATGGACATCGACATAAGCCAAATAAATAAAAACTATTTTTATCTTCTCTGCCGTTACGAAAAAGTTTTGAACGAGCGCAACAAACTTTTAAAGCAAACGCGCTCTTTTGAAGCTCTAAAAGACACAATTGACATTTGGGACACGCAACTTGCGGACATTTCAAGCAAAATTATTTACTGTCGTCTCGACTTTATCGATAAAATAAAAGACCACACAAACGCTATTCACAAAGCTATCACATCTGACAAAGAAGATTTGATTATTTCCTATCAAGGGCTAAAACAAAAATCAATTGAAGTTTTAAAAGAAAAGATTTACGCTCTATACAAGGAAAAATTAAAATCGGATTTTGATTTAGGTTACACTTCAATAGGTCCACACCGTGACGACATTGAAATAAAAATAAATGGAATCGACATAAGAAATTTTGGTTCGCAAGGGCAACAACGACTTGCGACTTTGTCAATCAAAATTGCCGAACTTAAACTTTTTGAAGAACTCACTCACGAAAAACCAATTTTGCTACTTGATGATGTTTTAAGCGAACTTGACGAAAAGCGTTGCAAAAACTTTTTAAAACAAATTGAAGAGTATCAAACAATTTTAACCACCACAAAATTTAATAGAAAACTTAACGAAAATTCAAAAATTTTTAATGTTTCAAACGCAACGATTAGTTAAACATTAAACAGTTTTAGGGCTATTTGTTCTAATAAAAACAGTTTTAGTTTTATTTTTATAACTTGTTAAGACGCTCTAAGATAAATATTAAAAATAGTTTTATTTATTCTGTCCTGTTAAGGTGTCTTAAATTTTTAATCATCAAAAAGGTTCTGGGTTTATTTTTTCTTCATTTTTTAGCAGTTATTTTTTAGAAAAAGATGTCATTTTTTAGCATTTTTTTGCACCAAATTTAACTATTTTGGTGTTTTTTTTATATTTTTAAAATTTTTTTAATTTTTTTGACACTAAAATTTGACAACCTAGTTAAAAAAAGTGACACCTAAACTTGACAACTTCATACACCCCTTCGGATTGTTCTCCCCCTATGACAAGGGGGGAGTGGTGCCAAACGCACCGAGGGGGTAGTCGGGGTCCCCGAAAATAGCAGTAAAGCAGAAGCGTTACGAAATTTTTGGGGAAAAGGAAAGCCCACCCGTTAGTCGAACGATTGCGAGAGCAATTCATTTTAAGGGCTCCCAAAAGTAGCAACGAATGTGAAACTTTTGGGATAAGGAAAGACCACTCGTATGTTGAGCGGTTGCTATTGCAACCCGAACTAAAGAGTGAGTCTTGACATGGGTGTGGCTTGACGCGTAAGGGGGAGCAAGGAAAAAGATATAGTAAGTGGTTACCCCTTGCAAGGGGAAATGTCGGCTTGCCGACAAAGGGGTAATCAAAGCGCCACATTATTTTACTATTTTAAAATATTATAGTAATTGAAAAAATATTGACAAGGATGAGTTTATATAATAAAATATATCTGTTTAAGTAACGGGGGAAATATGGATAGTATTCTAAGCAGATGGAACGAAGTGCTGAAAGATATGGAAAATCTTGTTACTGCTGTTAGTTATGACCTTTATGTCGAAACGCTTGAACCTATCAAGATTGACAAAAACAAACTCGTTCTTCTAGCCTCGACTCTAACAAACAAAAATCAACTTTTAAAATTGCACAAAGACAAGTTACTTAACTCTGTCAAGCAACATTTTGACAATGTCGAAGATTTGATTATTTTAGAGCCTGGCGAAAAAGATAAGTTTTTGGAAGACATCAAGCAAGCCGAAGAAATGATTGAAGCAAAGCAAGTTTTAAACGACAAAAATAGGCTCAATGAGAAGTACACTTTTGACAATTTTGTTGTTGGAAAAAGCAATCAATTTGTTTATGCGGCGTGCAGAAGCGTTGCTGAGAATCCTGGAAAAAAGTACAATCCGCTTTTCATTTATGGCGGGGTTGGACTTGGCAAGACTCATCTTCTTCACGCGATTGGCAATTATGTTAGGAAAAACAAGCGCGACCTTAGGATTTTGTATGTTACGAGTGAACAGTTTACAAATGACTACATTCAAGCATTGAAAGCTGACAAAAAGGAAAATGCTAACAAGGCTTTTCGCGACAAATATCGCGATGTCGATGTTTTGATGATTGATGACATTCAATTTATCGCGAACAAGACAAGTACGCAAGAAGAATTTTTCCACACCTTTAACGACCTTTATCAACTCGACAAGCAGATTGTTATAAGCAGTGATAAGCACCCACGAAATATGGAGCTACTTGAAGAAAGGTTAAGATCGCGTTTTTCGGGCGGGCTTATTCAAGATATTCAGAAACCTGATTATGAGACAAGGCTTGCTATTTTGCAAAAAAAGGTGGAAAGCGAGAGATACAATGTCGACAACGATGTTTTGGAGTTCTTGGCTGACAGAATAAACACCAACATTCGCGACCTAGAAGGTAGTTTAAACAAGGTTGTTAGTTTATCTATTTTGATTGGCAAAAACAGGGCGACTTTATCCGAAGCCGAAGAAGCGCTAAAAGATTTTGAGTCAACTAAGTCCCAAAATTTGACCATTGAAAAGATTATTGAGATAGTGTGTAAAAATTATCATATTTCAAAAGACGATATGATTGGCAAGAAAAAGAAAAAGGAAATTGTCGACCCAAGGCAAATTTGTATGTACATAATTACAGAAATGCTTGATGTTCCGCTAAAAGCGATTGGCGAAGCGTTTGGCGGAAGAGACCACACGACGGTTATTTTTGCCAGAGACAAGATTTCCGAACGAATTAGGACGGACAAAGTACTTAAAACTGACATTGACGACATCATCGCAATGATTCGCCAAGACCTAAACTAACAGGGTTGTCCACAAAAAAAGTGAATAACTTTTCATAAATATTGTGGCAACATATTTGTTTTGCACTAAATATTGTGTTTTATTGTGGTTATCCACATATGCACAGCGCCTAATATAATTAAACTAAACTTAACTTAAACTAATAATTATATATATAATATGGCGGAAAAAAACATAGAACAAATGTTTGATTTTTAAAGAGTTATCAACAAAATGTGAATAAGTTTAAAAGAGTTATCCACACATATATGTGGTAGAAAAGTCAAGTTTTATAGGTGGTAAACCACTATATATTGTGGCCAAAAAAGTTATCCACATATGCACCCGCTAATAATATTATTATTTAAAAAATAAAGGAGAAATAATATGAAAGTAATATGCGACGGGCTAGATTTGAGTATTGCAACAGCCCAAGTTATTAAAGCAATTTCTAATAAGACAACAAATCCAGTTTTGGAAGGCATTAAACTCACTACTGAAAATGATAGTTTGAAATTGTCTTGTACAGACCTTGAACTTGCTATTGAAAAAACAATTCGAGCCGATGTCAAAGAAGAAGGCGAAGCGGTTATTCCTGGAAAGTTCTTTGCGGAGTTTATAAGGAAACTTACAAATGAAAAGATTGAACTTGAACTTGCGGACAAGGATAGATTAAAGATTGTCTACACAGACAGTGAAAGTTACATTCAATGCTATAATGTTTTGGAATTTCCAAATTTGAAGATTATCGAAGAAGGCGAAAATTTCTCGATAAGCAAAAAAGATTTTAAAAATTTGATAAATAAATCAATTTTTTCTACAGCCGTTGACGACACCCGCCCAGTTTTGAAGGGTTGCTTGTTTGAAATTAAAAAAGACAGAATAAACTCTGTCGGACTTGACGGTTATAGACTTGCTTTTGCTACAAAGAAACTTTTATCGTCCACAGTCGAAACAAAAATTATTGTCCCAGCAAAATCTCTTACTGAAATTGTCAAATTTCTTGACGACGATGACGAAGAATTGAAGATTTTTATCCAAAAGAATTTCCTTATGGTCGAAGTCGACAATACAAAAATTATCACAAGACTTATCGAAGGCGACTTTATCAATTATGAACAAATCATTCCAAAAGAATTTGCAACTTCCCTTATTATTAACAAATCGGTCTTTGAAGAAGCAATCGAAAGGACGAGCGTTTTGTCAAGAGTAGATAGAAACAACCTTGTCAAATTTGACATTAAAGATAAACTTTTGACTCTTACTTCAACTTCTGATATCGGAAATATTAAGGAAAATATCGGAATTTCTCTTAAAGGTAATGACCTTGCAATTGCTTTTAACTCGCGTTATTTTAGCGAATGCCTAAGAACCGTGTCCGACGAAGCAATCAAAATTAGTTTTAACCAACCTTCAAGCCCTTGCGTTATTACTCCAAGCGAAGGTGACGAATACTTGTATCTTATTTTGCCTGTTAGAATCATCACCCAAATATAATTTTGTAATCAAAGTTATCAACCGTTGCATAAACAATTGTTGATAACTTTTTTTTATTACTCCTCGTTAGATATAGAAGTAAACTATTTTCATACTTGCTCCCCCTCTCAAGTGGGAGTAAGAGAAAAAAGTTAATTATTATTTTAAAAAATAAATGTTTTTAAAAGTGGCAAAAATCTCTACAGTGCGCATTATTTAAGGGTTTTACACAAAAAATCTATTTTTTTAAAGGCTAAAAAAAGAAGAAAAATTTGTACAAAATGCACAAAGAAAAAAATTATAGGGATTAAGGCTTTTCAAAGGGAGCAATTTGTGTTATACTGCAAGTGTAATAAAAATTGTGTTTCCTGTTTGGGCGTCTCACAAACAATAAGAAATGTGATTTTTGTGACGACTTAAATCTTTACGCTTACTATTCTAAGGTCAAATTTTTAAAAAAAGAGAGAAAAGTAAAATGAAAATTTCCCCATATGTAGAATGGCTAGTACTTAGAGCGCTTGTTAGAGATAATAATAAAGAACTTCGTTCGAGAATCTATTGGCAAAATGGAAAAAGTGCTGATAGTTTGTCCTATGGGTTTAGAGTGTTAGGTGACAACTTTTTGTATCCTGACAAGGAAGCGCACGAAAAATATACTGATGAGCTTGACTGCAACAACTGGCTCAATAAACTTTCTAGCAAAGATTTGTTTTCATTTTACAATTATCAAAACAAGATTTTAAGTAGAAGAAGTCTTCTTGACATAGACACGGTTGCTTTTAGCGTGATGTATAACGAAATGAAATATCTTGATAAAACAATCGAGTTTAGCGGGCAACCACCTAAGCAAGAATGCGACCAAAAAGGCACTCGTCCAAAATTTGAACCGACACTTGCAACAATTGTTCTTGCAAATAATGTCGAAAGATGTTGTGACGAGTACGAAAGAAAAACAGAAAAACAGGTTAAAGACGACGAAATTTTTGACCCTAAAAAAGGCTTTAATCTTGGCGGATACCAACTTTTGACCGCTGGAAAAATCGCAATTAGAGAGAAGTACAAGCAGACTGAGAAGACGGAAGACAAAGAAAATGACTTACAGCCATTTCTCCCTGGATTTGAAGATTTAAAAGAGCCAGAATACAATTACACAAATCAATACGAAACAGAAATAACTTTTTGATATGTCGGGTCAGGTTTAAAAAACGGCTAAACCCCTTTAAATAAGCGGAAAGTAGACACTTTTAGTGTTTACTTTTTTTGTCCATAAAACCCGTCGGTCGACAAATTTTAAAAATTTGCGAAAAATCTATTGACTTTATTTTTCTTTTCATTTACACTATCAAGGCAAGTTTAATTTAGATGACCAGTTATTCGGAAAAATAAAAACGACGGATTTTGGAAAATTAAATTTACTAGTTTTAATAATAATATATTTATGCAAAATTTTTGTGGCGACCTTTATGAGACTTAAATTCTTTAAAAAAAGAAAAAAAACTAGTTTTTCCAAAATTTCAAAAACGAAAATTTAGGTAAAAGGCAAATTCGACAAACTTGTAGAAAGAAACAGGAGATACAAAATGGATAAAGGAACTTACCAACCAAACAAGAGAAGAAAACAAAAAGTTCATGGCTTTAGAAAAAGAATGTCTACAAAAAATGGTAGAAAAGTTTTAAGTAGGCGTAGAAATCGTGGCAGAAAAGTTCTTGCTGTGTAACTATTATGCTCGCTAAGCAAAATCGAATAAGAAAGAAAAAAGAATTTGCCTACATCTACAAAAAGAATAACTGTTTTTATACAAAACATTTGACGCTCTATGTCGTGACGACCAAAATGCCACAAAGCAAGGTCGGTTTTAGTGTCAATAACAAAGTGGGAAATAGTGTCATAAGGCACAAAGTTAAAAGAAGACTAAGCGAAATTGTAAGGGGCGTACTCCCTACTCTTCCTATTAGAAACTATGTTTTTGTTGCAAAAATGGGAGTCGCGGATTTAGATTATAAAACTCTTCAAAGCGAAGTCTTAGACATTATAAATAAATTTACAAAAAAGGTCTAAACAGCACTAAATAAGCGGAGTTTAGGACTTTTAAAAAAATGAAATTTAGAAACTTTTTAGAAAAATTTTTCTTTATTCTTACCTTTCCACTTCTTGTTTTAGTTAAATTACTAGTTTATTTTTACAAGTTTTGCTTGTCACCGATTCTTTGTCCGTGTTGCAAGTTTACGCCAAGTTGCTCGACTTACTTTTTACAAGCAGTTGACGAGTATGGCGTTTTTAAAGGTAGTTTTTTAGGCATAAAGAGAATCTTTAGGTGCAACCCAAAAAGTAAAGGCGGGTTGGACCCAGTTAAACCCAACATTAAAGGAAAGGTGAAATGGATATTATAACTTTATTAGGCTCCGCCTGGCCAGAAGGCAACATTTGGGCGTCCATAATTAAAATCTTTGATGTGGGAAGTTATGCTTGGACGATTATTTTGTTCACAGTCGTGCTGAAACTTGTTTTGACGCCACTTGACTTCTTCCAAAGATATTACACCAATAAAACTGCCCGTCAGCAGGCTAAACTTAGACCACAACTTGAGAAACTTCAAAAGCAGTACGGTAACAACCAAACGCTTTTGTATCAAAAACAGAACGAGTTGTACAAAAGGTCGGGCTTTTCAATGAAAGGCAGTTGTATTGTAATGCTTGTTTATATGGTCGCAACGCTTGTCATTTTCTTGACGCTATTTAATTCCATTCAATACATAGCGGGATTCAAGATGAAGACGCAATTTGATACGCTAAAAGAGACATATTACAGCAGTTACAATCCAAACTATAACACCTATTATGGCATAGACGAGAGTGTTTTAAACGCTTTCGAGACTGAGGAAGAAAAGACGACTTATATAAACACTCTTTTGACCGCTAAACAAAACGAAATTAAGGCTGAAATCGAAGCGGGGCTTACTGAACCTATAACTGAAGAAGAACTTGAAACTCGCGTACAGTCTCGCATAAATGACGACCTTAGCGTTTTTAAAGGTCAAGCGCAAGACGATGTTGTAGAAAAATATGACGAAATAAAAGATAGTTGGCTTTGGATTAAAAACATTTGGATAGCAGATAAGCCAACAGTGAAAGAAATTTTGACCTATGACGCATATAAAAGTGCGACAAATGACACTATTTCAAAAGAAGAATACAACACTATTATGTCAAAACTTTTAACTGGCGAGAAAAATGGCGCAAATGGTTACTACATTTTGTCAATTTTGGTCGTTGCAGTGTCGCTTTTGTCACAGTTTTTATCGAGAAAATCAATGCAACCTAAAGACGCCACTCAAAACCAAGGCGCAATGGCAAAGGTTATGATGTTTATTCTGCCAATTGTAATGCTTATGTTTACATTAAGGTCGAGTTCGATTTTCTCTATCTATATGCTCGCTAACTCCCTAATTTCTACCCTTCTTATGCCACTAACAAACAAACTTTGTAATGTTATTTCTGACAAGCAAGACAAGAAAAAAGAAGAAGTAAATAGGGTTGATTATCGTAGATACTAAATTGATATATCCCTTTAAAATAAAGGAAAGTAGCGATTTTTATAAAAATTTTGTAATCAAAAAACCAACCAAAAATTAGACATAAAAATAAAAAAATTTTAAAAAGTGTTGTAACCTTTTAAGGTTTCACTTTATAAAAAGGAAAATTAAAATGAGTAAGAAACAATTTGTTGCGAAAAATGTTGAAAAGGCAATTGAACTTGGACTAGAAGAACTTGGGCTAAATCAAGAAGATGTCGATATTAAAATTCTTGACCAAGGCGGACTTTTTAGAAAAGCAAAGGTCGAAATTATCTATGACGGCGCTGACGACGAAGAAAAGGTCGACGAAAAGGACGAAAAAAAGGAAGTTTTAAAAGCCGAAAAAGAGACTTTAAAGGCAGAAAAAAAGCAAGAAGAAAAACTTGAAAAGCAAGAAAAGAAAGTTGAAAAAGACGCTGAAAGACAAGAAAAAAAGGAACGCAAGGAAGAATATGGCGAAAAGGAAATTATTAAAGTTTGTGAAGATTTCCTTAAAGGACTTTTTGAAAATATGCAAGTTGACGCTGAGATTTCTTGCGAGAAAAAGGACGGCAATATCACATTTAACGCTAACGGCGAAATGGTCAATAGACTTATCGGCAAGCGTGGCGAAACAATGAATGCTATTCAAGAAATTTTGTCAATTGTCGCTAGAAATGCGGGAAATAGAGATTGCAAGGTGTATTTTGACGTTGAAGACTACAAGGCTAGACGCGAAGAAACTTTGGTGGCGCTCGCAAAAAGAACGGCAAGCAAGGCGGTTAAAATCGGCAAACCAATTAAACTCGACAATATGTCCGCTTATGAAAGAAAAATCATTCATACGGCGCTTCAAGAGTTTGATGGCGTAACAACAAAATCTGAAGGCGAAGAGCCAAATAGACATCTTGTTGTTATTCCAACAAAAGAATAAAAACAATATATTTTCCCCTTTTTATAAAGGGGTTTTTTATTGCAAAAATTAAAGGAAATTTTTTATTTTTTTCTTAAAATCAATTTCAAAAAATTATTATAGATTTTATAAAAATATGTGATATAATATTTTAGAATAAAGTAAAAGATTAGCGAGAGAAAGAATGAAAAATGATACAATTGTTGCACTCTCGACACCGTCTGGTAAAGCGGGTGTCGGAGTTGTTAGAATAAGCGGAAGTGATAGTTTGAAAGTGGCTGAAAAGATGTTTAGACCACTTGATAAAAATAGCACTCCTACCCCAAACCTTATGCGTCTTGGGAATATTGATTTAGGGGGCGCAAAAGACCTTGGATTTATGGTTTATTTTAAAGCGCCTAAATCGTACACGGGCGAAGATGTGGTCGAATTTCAGTGCCACGGCGGGGTGGCTGTTACAAAAAAAATAATTGAAAAAGCGCTTCTTCTTGGCGCAAGGGTTGCTGAACCAGGTGAATTTTCAAAGCGCGCCTTTTTAAACGGCAAGATGTCCCTTGACGAAGCAGAAGGCGTCATAGACACTATAAACGCGGAGACGGAAAGCGAACTAAAAGCAAGCGGTCAACTCGCGCGCGGTGAGTTATATCAGGCGGTTAACAAAATGCAAGAAATTTTGCTCGACTTAATCGCCGATATTGAGGTTAGTTTTGACTATCCCGAGGAAGATATCGAGTATAGGACGAAAAAGTCGATTGTAGGGGCGATTTCGGGCTTAAAACGCAATATCGAGAGTCTTCTTTCCACCAGCCAAATTGGAAAAACGATAAAAAACGGCGTTAGCGTCGCAATTGTGGGCAAAACAAATGTCGGTAAAAGTAGTTTACTTAACGCCCTTCTTGGAGAAGAACAAGCCATTGTGACTGACATTGCGGGCACGACGCGCGATGTCGTGACGGGTAGCATAGAATATCGCGGGTTTAAGTTTAATTTTCTTGACACGGCGGGGCTTAGGGAAACAGACGATGTGGTCGAAAATATCGGCATAGACAAAGCAAAAAATGTTATAAAAAATAGCGACATAGTTTTACTTGTTTTTGATAATAGTCGTGCGCTTGATAAAGAAGACAAGGACAATCTTAAACTCACTGAAACTAGCGATAGAATTGTTGTTCTTAACAAATCTGACCTTCAAAAGAAGTGCGAAATTGAGCCTGATATAACTTTAAGTGCTAAGTCGGGCGAAAACATAAAAGACCTTATGGAAATGATTTTTGATAGGGCGCTAAAAGGTAATTTTGAGTACGACAAACTTGTCTTAACCAATATGCGCCACATTGAAATTCTCTCTCGCGCAAAAGAAAAGGCGGACGACATTTTATCTACAATTGACGCCCTTCCCCTTGACGCGGTCGCAGTTGACACACGCGAGATGTGGGAGATTTTAGGCGAGATAACGGGAGTGTCTGCTAGCGAACAAATCGTTGATAAAATCTTTTCAAAGTTCTGCCTTGGAAAATAAAAAGGTTAAGCGCGAAAAGAAAAAAAGGTTAACCAAGGAAATTAAAAAGGGCTAGTTAAAAAAAAACTAAACGCACAAAAAAGTTACTAACAATTTGTCACAAATTGTTGATAAATTTACTTTGTAAAGGTTTTTAAAAAAGACATTAAACTACCAAAAACACATAATAAAAATTTTAAAAAATTATTTTATTTAACATCTTAAAATAATAAAAAGTTTAAAATATAAAATTTCTATAAAAAACTTTTTAATAAATAAATCACATTTTTTTCTTAAACAAAAATACAAAAAAAGGACAAAATTAAAATGGAATACGACGCGATTGTGGTTGGAAGCGGGCACGCGGGCGTTGAAAGTGCGCTGGCTTTAAGTAGGCTAAATAATAAGACATTGTTACTGACGCTTAATCTCGACAGTATTAGTTTTCTTGCGTGCAATCCTTCAATCGGCGGGACGGCAAAAGGACAACTTGTTAGCGAAATTGACGCGCTTGGCGGGGCTATGGGAGTTGTTGCTGATAGAAACATTTTACAAATGCGAATGCTTAATCGTGGCAAGGGCGTGGCGGTGCAAAGTTTAAGGGCGCAGGTTGATAAACACGCCTATCATCTTGATATGAAAGATGTTCTTCAAAACCAAAAAAATCTCGATATTAGGCAGTGCGAAGTTGTCGAAGTTTTAACCAAAAACGGCAGGGTCGCGGGGGTTAAAACGGCGTTTGGGGAAGAAATTTTCGCGCGCGCCGTTGTCCTTTGTACGGGCGTTTATTTGGATAGCCGAATAATCATCGGAAACTACACAAAAGACCAAGGCCCAAACGGTTTTGTAAACGCGCACGGGCTTTCAAGGAACCTAGCAAATTTAGGCTTTAAAATCCTTCGTTTTAAAACGGGCACTCCCGCGCGTGTGGACAAAAATTCAATCGATTACGCGTCCTTTGAAATCCAAAAAGGTGACGACAATATTCCCTATTTTTCATTTACACACAGCGGAAATCCAAAAAATAAGGCGGTTTGCTATCTAGGTTACACCAACGAAAACACCCACGACATTATTCGCGCCAATCTCGACAAAGCGCCAATGTATTCGGGACTAATTAAGGGCGTTGGACCACGATATTGCCCTTCAATTGAAGACAAAGTCGTGCGTTTTGCCGACAAAAATAGACACCAAATTTTCCTTGAACCAGAAGATAAATCGGGCGACGAAATCTATGTACAAGGGTTTAGTACATCAATGCCCGTTGACATACAAGAAAAGATGTATAAAAGCGTCGAGGGCTTTCAAAATGTCAAAATTTTAAGGAACGCCTACGCTATTGAATACGACTGCATTTCGTCAACAGACCTTCTTCCAACGCTTGAAAGTAAACTCGTCGAAAACCTATTTTTTGCTGGGCAAATCAACGGCACAAGCGGTTACGAAGAAGCGGGCGCGCAAGGAATCGTGGCTGGCATAAATGCAAGCAACAAACTTCAAAATAAAGAACCTTTCATTTTAAAACGCGACGAAGCGTATATCGGGGTTTTAATTGACGACCTTGTCACGAAAGGCACAAACGAGCCATACAGAATGATGACAAGCCGTGCCGAATATCGCCTACTTTTAAGACAAGACAATGCGGATATTAGACTAACTCCGCTCGGTCGAAAAGTGGGACTTGTAGACGACGCGCGATGGGCACTTTTTAACAAAAAATTGCGTCAAATTGAGCGCACAAAAAAAGTTTTAGACTCAAAAGTTGACGGCAAAAAAGCACGCGAATTTTTGCGCGAAATGGGCGAAAGCGACGGCGGAGTTATAAAAACATATAAGGACCTTTTAAAGCGTAGCAAAGTGACAATTTTCGACATAAAAAACCACTTTAATTTGCTAAATCGCGTGCCAACGCAGGTGTTAAACTATGTTGAAACCGAGATAAAATACGAAGGCTACATTAAAAGGCAAGAAACGCTCGTTTCTCAAATGAAACACGACGAAAACACTTCCCTTTCCCCTGATTTTGACTATTCGCTCGTGAAAGGATTAAGACTTGAAGCAAGGCAAAAACTAAACTTAGTAAAGCCCCTAACTCTTGGACAAGCGGGTAGAATTAGTGGTGTTTCGCCAGCCGATATTGCGGTTTTATCGGTTTACTTAAAGGTAAAAAACCGCCTTGAAAAATAAAGCCAAAAATAGACTAAAAATCTAAAATCATAAAAAAACAACATTTTTAATTAAAAAACGACTAAATTTGACAAAATGAGTAAAAAAACTTGCAAAAGTTTAAAAAATCGACAAATTTTTTCTAAAAAATTGACAAATTTGTAAATTAAAGACAAAAAAGGATAAAAAATGGACTTTAAAGACCTTTTAAAAGAAAAATTTTCTTTATATAATATCGATTTATCTGACTCTCAAATCGAAGGTTTCAAAACCTATTTTAACCTACTTAAAGAGTGGAATGAAAAGTTTAATTTGACGACAATTTTGAGCGAAGAAGAGGTCGTTGTAAAGCACTTTTTAGATAGCGTTTTATGCGTAAAATCGCTAAAAAACGGCTCAAAAGTTTTGGATATAGGCTCAGGTGCGGGCTTCCCCGCTCTTCCGCTTAAAATCGTTAACGACACACTTGATGTCACTATGATTGATAGTGTAAATAAAAAGGTTACATTTTTAAATGAAGTTATATCAAAGTTAAACTTAAAAAATGCTCACGCCTATCACACCCGCGCGGAAGATATGGCAAAAGGCGAAAATCGCGAAAAATATGACTATGTCGTGTCGCGCGCCGTTGCGAGTTTAAACACACTTTCAGAATATTGCCTTCCTTTTGTAAAAATAGGCGGATATTTTGTCGCTTACAAATCTGAAAAAGCAGAAGAAGAAATCGAAATATCTAATAACGCAATAGCAAAACTTGGCGGAAAAATCGAAAAAGTTGACGAAATTGACCTTTTTGGCGCAAAAAGGAAGTTTATTTATGTTAAAAAAGTCGCCCACACGCCAAATATTTATCCACGCGGTAAAAATAAACCACGCCTTGACCCCCTAAAATGATTTATTGGGGTCTTTTTTCTATAAATAAGGCTTCTTTATTGATTTTTTAGGCAAAGTATGGTAAAATTAGAATAAGGGGAAGAAAAAATGGTTGAAAATTCATTACAAAACTACTTTGACAGAAAAAATGTGGAAAAATTGGGCAAAGATGACCCAAAAATGC
>CAKVCH010000002.1 GCA_934725745.1 uncultured Clostridia bacterium
TATTTATTGTAGCAAAATGCTTTAAGCGCTTTAAAAAATCATTTTCTGCATCTTTATAGTAGTCGTCTTTTAAGTCGCCAACACACACAATGTTTATTTTATACATCTAAATTACACCCCAAATAAAGGTTGAGAAAGTTACAATTGTTCCAACTGCGACGCACGCAATAAGAGCAAATCTCTCGTCCCATGTAAGCCGTCTTCCCTTACTTTCAATGTCCGTAAAAATCATACTATTAAGACTCTTTATGTTGTATTGCGACATAATTCTATTAAGGTCGTAAATATTTATCATTGTTTTATCGCCCGAATAAAAGGTCTCTGGATACTCACTATTGATTTTTGCAACATCAATAAGCATTTTTTGGGCTTGTTTAATTCGCGTTTCTTTAAGGAGCAAAAAGTAAAGGAATACAAGCGCAAGCACTATAACTCCAATAGTTAAAATACTCATAAGGAAATACATAACTATACTTCCACTTCCAAAAAGGAAACTATTTATATAATCCGTTACATTCCCAAAAATCCAATTATTGGCGCTTGCAAAAGCGAAATATGTGCTAAGAAAATTGTTGATAAAATGGATAGTGATTGCGGGGATAATGCTTTTACTTAAAACTACCGAAAGTGCAATCAAAAAGCCTAAAACGGTTGCGTAGAAAAATTGATTTACGTTAAGGTGCATAAGACCAAAAAGAAGGCTAGATAAAATCATCGCTTGCTTTATTCCCATTCCCTTTAACCCGTTAAGAAGAAGCCCTCTATGCGCCGTTTCTTCGCAGATTGCAGGGATAATAGCAACGGTAAATACTTGCAAAATAAAACTACCAATTGAGTAGTCCACACCCGAAATAAAAGGAAAACTAGGCGCTTTTTCAAACCCACAGAGGGATATGATTGTACTAAAAAATGACGCTACAAAGATGTTGAAAAAATAGCACAAAATACCTATTAAAACACTTAGAATTATTGGTTTAACACCCACTTTGTTATATCCAAAATTTTTGAAAGTCGTCTTCATCTTTTGTTTTTTTATAATTGAAAAAAGCCCGACCGACATCAAAAACATTACCCCGCCTTGCACGACAATTGTACTTAAAACATCCTTTAAATTGTCACTTAAAGGTAGGTCGACATACAAGAAAAATATTCGCACTGCAACGAATATTATAAGCATCAAAAAATACACAAAAGTTGTTACAAATTGATTAGATTTGTTCATTATAACCCACCTTTAAAGGAATTTACAGCCCACACGATAACGCAAAAAATAATCATCCCGACATATAACGCCGTTGGCAAAACATCACTATATTTTCCTTCTTGCACTTCGTAATTTTGCTTTTTTTCTTTATTTTGACCGTCTTTTTCTACATTTTCTTCTACCAAGCCCACATTAGATTCTTTTTTCTTAGTCAATTTATTTAGCAAATAAAATCCAAGCACGCTTAATCCTGCCCCGAGAATGAAAATTACAAATGTAAGCACAATTTCAGTCGCACCAAAATTAGTAAAAATGCCAAAATTTTGATTTCCCGTGACATAGACAAAAAACACTACAAAAAAGTTGTTACAAAAATGGAAAAACATAGAATATATAAGTTTTCCACTAAAATAGAAAATAAGTGCTAAAACTGCCCCTAATAAAAACTGGTGAATTGTTTGAAAAATTGAAAAATGGATGAGAGTAAAAGCAAGACTACTAACTAAAACAGCCCATACAACCCCAATTTTATTTTTTAAACTTGAAAAAATGACGCCACGAAAAATAAGTTCTTCCGCAATTGCAGGAATGACGGCAAAACAAAGTACTGACAACAAAAATTCGCCGAAATTTCCAAGTGGAATAATCCCCGTACTTGGAGTTGCAAAAGTTGCAAAAAGTCTATTAAAAAAAGTTGTAAAATTTAGTGACGCAAAAAAAATCACAACAGCCAACACAAAAACAGTTAAAAAACGCAAATCAAATGTTTTTTTATCTATATTGTTTATAGAATATTTTTCAATTTTGTTAGTTCTTGTATAAATGATATAAACCAAAAAAAATGCGAGTTCACTAAGAATTGCATTTAGATATACAGCCCATTTTTGATTTAAAAGTGCCGTTGGCTCTTGTCCTGTTGTCCCCCCGATTAGCCCCACCAACATAGATAAAAGTAGGCTTGCCACAAACATAGAAGCCACTGTAAAAAGATAAACTAAACCGCCGTCTTTAAAGGAATATTCTTTTTTCATAATGATATTATAACAATTTTTTTTATTTCTTGCAATTATTTATAACAACATAGCCCCGTCTTTTTATTTTTTCTTCTTTTATTTTCATAAATACCTTTTTAAAAAGACGCGCAAATTTTGTTTTTTATGCGAGTATATAAAACTTTACAAATTAAAGATAGTGCCAACTTTTGATTGGAACGCGACATCCACACAGACATGCTTTCCCTCAATTATGTTATGTTCGCCAAGAATCCTTTTAATTGTTGTATATGCCAAAACTGGTGTGTTATTTTCTTCGCTAAGGTGAGATAAAATCACTTGTTTTACGCCAGTTGGGACAAGTTTACATAGCGCATAAGCACAAGTTGTATTTGATAAATGCCCGTGACTGCCCAAAATTCTTTTTTTTGTAATTGGCGGATATTTGGGGTTTTGCATTAAAAGATGCTCGTCGTGATTGCTTTCAAGGTATAAAATGGTACTTCCCGCAAGAAAATCTATTATTTCTTGCTTAATTTCGCCAAGGTCGGTTGCAATACTACATTTTATCCCGCCAAAATAAAGGCTATATCCAACACAAAAATTGCTATCGTGTGACAATATCGCGCACGAAACGGTTACATCTTTTATGAAAAAATCACTTGTTCTATACCACTCAATTTGCGATTGTGGAAGGGCCATAATCCCCGACAAGTAAAGTGCTTGCACGAAAGACGGAATATAAACTTTTGTGTGCGGATTTTTTTTTAAAAATGTTGCAATTCCGCCCAAATGGTCTGTGTGTTCGTGGGTTAAAAGAATGGCGTCTATTTCTTCTGGCATAACGCCGATTTGTGATAACCTATCTTTTATATTTGCATATGTTAAACCTTCGTCAACCAAAATTTTTGCTTCGTTTGACTCAAAATATGTCGAATTTCCCTTGCTTCCGCTTGCTAAATTTACAGTTCTCATTTGTTTTCCCTTATTTCGAGTGTAATTATATCATATTTTACAACCAAAATAAAAGCATTATTTACGATTGATAAAAGTTATTTTTTGGGATTTTATATTTATATTTGCCCTATCATCATATCCAGTCCTGCACTTTTAAGCAAAACAATAAAAGGCTAACGCTTTATTCTTTATATCATTTTTTTTAGTTCTACACATAACGATAAAAACCTAGGTTATATCAAGAAAATGGGCTCTATTTACACTAAAACAATCATTTTTTATTTGCTTGCGCTACTATAACCTTGAAGAACGACCTTTCCGTTAAGCCACGAGTCAAAAAATCCCTTTAAGTTCTTCTTTGAAACGCTTTCAAAACAAGAAATCATATCGTCTTTTGTCGCAATTTTGTATTCATATTGTTTAAAATAGAGTTTTAAACCCTTTAAAAAAGCCTTTTCGCCAATTAAATCTTCAAGCGAGTCAAAAAATAGGACGCCTTTTACATATGTCATATATGTATATTGCATATCACCTGCGAAATCATTGACATTTCTACTCATAGAACTATCAATTTTGCCATAAACACTCTCATATACTTCGCAAAACAAAAGATAACTTGATAGTGACGCGGAGAGCGAATCGGCTTCAACGACATTATAGCCCGAGTTGTATCTATAAAACATAAGTGTCGAAAACTCGGTCAGCCCTTCGTCTTGCCAAGCGTCGTTGCACGCGTCACTTCCAACCAAATTATACCACCATTGGTGCGCCGTCTCGTGGACAATAACATTTTGATAGTCGTCATAATTTTGCACACTATCTGATATGTAAACCAAATTTGGATATTCCATTCCGCCGTGGACGAAATCCGCCTTTACAACGCTATAAGTATCATATGGATAGTCGCCAAAAAGGTCGGAAAAAGTTTTAATCGCACGAATTGCGGTGTCTAGACTCTTTTCTGGCGTTTGCTCGTCATAATAGTAATAATAGACATCAACATTATTTGCTTTGCCAGATAAAACAATAAAGTCACGGCTCAAAACGAACCCAAAATCACGCACAACTTTTGCTGAAATTTTGGTTGTTTTTTTGTGGTCATTTAAGGTGGTTGAAAGTTGTCTACCAGAACTTGCTAAAACAAAATCACTATTGTAAGTTAAAGTCACATCATAATTTGACATTTCAGAATAAAATGGGTCACCATTTGCGCCGTAATTATCTTCCCTAAAATTGCCATTTTCATAAACCGCAAGAATAGGATAAAAATTACCAAAATTATATGTGTTGTCTCCATAACCAAATCTATGTTCACAGTTTGGGAGCAAAACGGAATAGTTTAATAAAATTTCCACGCTATCGTCTGGATAAAGGTCTTTCCCTAAACTTACAATCAACATATTTTGGTCACTTCCGCCCACATTTACATCTTTCTCTGTGCCGTCGACAGCGACCTTTGCAACATCAATTTTGCCTTCACTAAATCCGTTTTTATATGCTTTTTGATAGGTCGAAGTGGATACTGGACGATATTTTGCACCTTGTCTAAACGCATTTGGATATAGATGAAATTCCAAAGTTGACAAAGGAACATCATAAGAATTTTTAAAATTGACAGTTTGTTCTGCCTTTAAAATGTTACTTTTTTCGTCAAATTCAAGCGTTAAATTGTAATTTGAAAGTTCTCTACTCTTAGTGGATAGGTTGTCCTTGCAACCAAACAAAAAAAGAGTTGGAACAACAACTAAAACGCCCAAGAAAATAAGTGCTAGTTTGCTAAAAATTTTTGTTTTTTTCACAATAAAAACCCCTTTTCTAATCAATATGAAAAAGAAGGTCTTAATATGAAAAAAATCCACCAGTGAATGAAGTAAACCCCATAGGGGGCACTTCACTATCTGTGGGTTTTATACTACAAAAAAAGACCATTTTTATAAAATGATTATCGTAAAAATCACTCTATAAAAGGTCTTTTTTAATTCTACCTAAAAATAATTATTGAATAGCACGCAAGTGCGCAAACTGCAAAGGCACAGAACAAAAGGAAAATAATAATATTTCTTTTAACTGCAAAAGAAAGCCCGCACACGGTTATTGTCAAAATAACAGCATATTCTTTTATATTAGTCAATGTATTTGCAAAGTCTTCTGGCAAAAATTTGACTGGAACAACATCGTTTAGATAAAGCAGTCCCAACATTACAATGGTCAAAAACGCCATTATTTGCCCCAAAATTGCAAAAAATTTGGAAAAATTTTTCAAAATCAACATATTTTTGTCCTTTTAATATGTTTTAAAGTTTTCTTTACTTGCTTAAAAGAGAAATCACTCTTTTTATTCTTTTTTCTACTTCATCTTGACCTAGTAAAGACATAATGTAATACAAATCTGGCGTATTTTTTCTTGTCGTCTCAGCAACACGAATAATTCCGCTCACATCGGCAACTGAACCTTTAAAGTTTTCTGGATTTTTCTTATACTCTTTCATATTGTCAGCAAATCCTAATTGTCCGCAAACATATTTCATCTTATCGAACCAAGTTTCTTTGTCGTCACTCGCCTTATATAATTTTAAATATTCACTTAAAACATCTACAATAAGTTTTTTATCAAATTTTTCGTCAAATTGGTAGTCAGAAAGATTTTTATTATCCAGCCCGTCAAACATATAATCATAAAGCGACCTAATTTCGCTATACTTTGCGATGTCTTTTCTTGGGTTTTTGCCCGTTCTATCGATACTAAATAAAGACAAGCAATAATCTTTTTTATCTCTTAAAATTTTCTCAAAATCTTTGTCATACCTTTCCGCCCAATTTAAGACGCCATCATAAATGTCAACATTTGAAAAGTGAGAGATAACTTGTTTTGAGCAATCATCCAACTTTTGGAAGTCAAACATAGGATTGTTTGAGCCAATTTTTGAAACTTTAAAAGGAAATTCAAAGTACGAAGCGTCTGGATTATTTCTTCTCCAATCTTCAAAATCGCTGTTGATAAGCCCCAAAAGATATTCCATAACGGAACTTATAGGGTAACCCTTTTCAATAAAGTAACTTGCGTTGGATTCTGGGTCCTTTCTTTTACTAAGTTTTCTTTTGTTTCCGTCCGCGTCCAATTTACAAACGACTGGTGTATGTGCGTATTTTGGTGGCGTAAGATTTAGTGCGTCAAAAATTTCAAGGTGAGCTGAAAGCGAAGGATACCACTCTTCCCCACGAACGACCAAAGTCGTCCCCATAAGTGTATCATCAACGACATGCGCAAGCGAATAAGGTGGAGTGAAATTTGATTTTAAAAGGACAACATCTTTCGTATTTTCTCTAATTTCTCTATCGCCTTTAATTTCATCGTGGAACTTAAAAGTCTTTTCTTTATCCCCTTGAGACCTAAGCCTAATTGCAAAAGGAAGTCCCATTTTAACTTTTTCTTCAATTTCTTCATATGTCAAGTCGCGACAAGCATCTTTTTCTTCTATGTCGTTTGTTTTTTCTATTTCTTCTTGTCTACGCTTTAAAATCTCTTCTTTTGAGCCCGCCACCTGACAAAAACATGGATACGCGCGCCCGATTGAAACAAGATGTTTAGCAAAAGCCATATAAATCTTTTGGCGTTTACTTTGAATGTAGTCGCCATATTCGCCCGTTTGCGTTCTACTTTCGCCCGCGTAACCTTCGTCAGGTCTAAGCCCAAAGGCACAAAGCATATTATATGCAATATCGCCCGCATTTTCCACTTCACGCTTAAAATCGGTATCTTCGAGTCGCATATAAAAAACACCATTTGAGTGGTAGGCAATGAGTTTGTCAATAAACGCCCCATAAACTGAACCTATATGCAAATATCCCGTTGGGCTTGGCGCGATACGCACGACTTCCGCCCCCGCTGGAAGCGTTCTTTTTGGATAACTCGACATAATTTCGTCAACGGTTAAATCGACATCTTTAAATAGTAAATTTGCTAACTTTATATAATCCATTTTTAGTCCCTTTTGTATTTCAAACCCTATTAAAAGGGTTATTATTATGTTTTTTAATTACAAATAATTATGCACAATATCTCTAAGCGCCAAGCACATTCCGTTATATCTCCCGTTTAAAAAGCGGTCAATAATTTCAAAGCAAGATTGCTCTTTTTTGTCCAAATTTTGCTTGTACGCGCTCTTATTTGTCGCCTTAGAATACATTACAATATCGACACTATTGAGTGCTTTTTGATAGCCCAAAAATTCGTCTTTATAGCCCGTTTTTTCGAGTTGTATTCTCTCTAAAATTGAGATAATATTGTTCTTTGTTCCACTCGTCATCCCTTCTGTCAAACTATCTTTCCTAAGTTTTCCTAAGGTTTCTAAAATGCGCTCATTTGTTTCTTTTAGCATCGTCGAATTATCGTACCAAGTCTTAACTTCGCCATAAGGATTGGAAAATTCAAAATGCTTTAAAGCATAGTCATACGCCACTTCTGACAAAACTTGAAGGTCATAAAAAAGTGCGTCTTTTAATTCCCCGTCGCTAAGTTCGCCCGCCGTGTAGCCAGTAAAATAGTGCTCAAAATATATTGGGCTAAAATAGTCATTTAAAGTGTTTAACTTTTCAATCAAATTATTGCACGAAACAACAAGTTCTTGATATTTTAGATTGCCTTTACTACTTTCATAGATTGACCTATTTGACGCAACAGACATACTTGCGTCACGCACATCTTTTAGTTTTTCATAGGTCTTATTTAGTTCGTCTTTGTTGAATTTTCTTAAAGTGTAAGTAATATCCTTTCCTTGCCTTGACGCAACGCCAAAAAATAGTCCCGCCTCAGCGGACAAAAAGTTGTCATAGCAAAGCGGAAAGATATACGCCTTATCATTTTGCAAACTTGACGCTTGAACGACCTTTTCCGTATCAACACCCACTTGAAGAAAACCTTGCGTGTCACCCACATATGTTAAAACTTCTTTGTACATTGAGTTTATATCATCAGGCGTGTAATTTGTCCCGCACCCCGTCAAAGCAAATACGCTAAGGGACAAAACAAACAAAATACAAATTGTAATAAACTTTTTCATTCGTCTCCCCCTATTTTAAATTTGCGTCAAAGAACGCCTTTGCGTCTTTTGCCTTTTCACGCAAAGCATTGTTAACAGTTGCAATATATCCATCGTAATTTTTTGCCCACGAAAAGATGTTAAGTGAGTTCAAATTATTAACATATTTTTGAAGGTTTGTGTCATTCGCCATATTTTGGTTACTAAAAGTATTCATTTTTGAGCAATATGAACGATACAACGCATACGACGCGTCTGTCCCAAGAACAATTCTTTTTTCTGGCATTTTTTCGACATTTTCTTCGGAAAACACATTTTCTACAACACGGCTAGACAGTCCTGTCCTAACAATCATCTTTTGAAAATCATAGGATTCAACTTTTACAACATTTATCTTGGTCGCCTTGTACAAATCAAGTTGCAAGGTTGCAATGCAGTCGTAAAGATTTCTATATTTATACAAAAAATCCCTTTCGCAAGTAATGACAAGTTTTGACGCGTACTCAATGCCTTCGCTAGCGTTAGAATAGGCTGTCATATAGTCTGAATAAGACTTTTCGCAATTTTCTTTTGCCGTGACACACTTTTTAAAATCTTCGATAATTACATTTTGCTCGCCCTTTGAAATTGTGTCGTCAATTGCCAAAAAGTCAAGGTAATAGTCAAGCGAATCTTTTGTCGTCAAAATTATATCACTTAAAAAACTTGCATACGGGTCGTTTGGCGCACCGTGAGACGATTTAATATTTGCGCTTACCCTATCCGACAATTCTTCAAGCCCCAAAGTGGACTTATGAGTAGTGACATAATTGTACGCTTCGTAAACAATATTGTTACTAGAAATAACGGCAATGCACGAAAAAACGATTATGCCGACAAACGACATAAACATAATAACTTTTAGCACTACCGTCCAAAACTTTTTCATATTTATATTTTAACAAATATAATTTTTGGTGTCAATGTGTTTAATGTAATAAAAAATTTTTAAAAGATGTTTCTTTATTTTATAAACTGTTAAAAAATACAACTTCTAATTTTACTCTAAAAAGGCTTAGAATCTATAAAAAAACTCTAAACCTTTTCAACTCTATAATAAAAGCAACCTTTTTGTACTCTTTTAATTAAAATGTTTTTTTAAAATTGGCAAAATTATCCTAAATTTATCCACAAAAGGCACAAAAATGTGAATAACTAAAAGTCAATCAAATCCGTAGGGTCGGTCGCGTCAATAACCTTTTCTCCGTCATCAATATCTGCGACATCTTTAAGTTTTCGTTGGATTGTTTTTGTCTTTTTCGTCGCAAAATCAAGGGTGGATGACGCTTCGTCAATCTTCTTTTGAGTTTTTGCAAGAAGTTCGACAAATTTGTTAAACTCCATTTTGAAAACGCTCAATGTATTCCAAATTTCGCTACTTCTTTTCTCAATTGCAAGGGTCTTAAAGCCCATTTGAAGAGAGTTTAAAAGTGCCGTTAGCGTCGTTGGCCCGCACACCATAATTTTGTATTTATGTTGCAATGTTTCAACAAGCGCAGGACGCCTAATGACTTCAGCGTACAAACCTTCAACTGGCAAATACATAACGGCAAAATCGGTCGTTGTAGGTGGGTCAATGTACTTTTCGCAAATTGATTTTGCTTCTTCTTTTATGCGTAGTTCAAGGTTTTTAAGTTGTACATCCATTTCTTGAATATCATTCTTTTCGCTCGCCGAGCAAAGCCTTGAATAGTCTTCCATTGGAAATTTTGCGTCAATTGGAAGGAGTAAGTCGCCGTCATTTTTCCCTGGCAATACAACCGCAAAATCGACCTTTTCTTGAGAGTTCTTCTTGACCTGAACTTGCTCTTTGTATTGGCTCTTGGACAAAATTTGTTCAAGAAGACTACTAAGTTGCACTTCGCCCCAACCGCCACGAGTTTTAACATTTGTAAGCACCCTTTTAAGGTCGCCAACTCCAGTCGCCAAACTTTGCATTTCGCCTATTCCCTTTGACACAGTGTCTAGCCCTTGCGTGATAATCTTGACACTTTCGCCAAGTCGCTTTTCAAGAGTGGACGACAATTTTTCGTCAACAGTTTGACGCATTTGTTCGAGTTTTCGCTCGTTTCTATCTTGTAAACTCTTTAAATTTTCGTTGATAATGTCTGAAATTCTATTTAATTTAGAGTCATTATCTTTCAACATTTCATTAAGTCGTGATTCAATATTTTGAAGATGTTGAGTTTGATTTCCAGCCAATTTTGAAAAATAATCGGACACATTTTTGTTTGATGCCGTTACAGATTCTAAAACAAGTTGGTTGAGTTGCCTATTATGTTCGTTGCTTAATTCAAACAAGTTTTTTATAGTTTTTTCAAGATATTCATTTTGCTTTTTTATCTCTTCAATGACATTTCTTCCGTCAAAATCATCTTTCTTTTTAGGTCGCATAACAACAATCAAAACCGTGTTTAATATTGTTAAAATTGAAAGTGCTATAAATATGTAAAGTTCCATTTTTCTTTCCCTTTTATTTATTGTAACAACTTTTTTAATAAAGTCATAACAAAATTTGCTCATTTTAAAAATATTTTTTTAGTTATTTAAAACAATAAAAACAATACAAAAATATTTTCTTGTCTTTTAAAATTTTTCTTCAAACACTCTTATAAATGCGGGCTTCTAACTTTTTTAAAACATATGTATCAATATTTTTTAAATATATAATCATACTTTTCCCTAAATTACTCATACTAGGATTATGAAAAATTGGAAGATGATTTTTAAAAAAATAAGGAGCATCGCGATTACCTTTATTTTGTGTTTTGTTATCCCTTTTCTTGTCTTTTTTGTTACAAGTACAATCAGAGATAGACTTGAAAAGCTTGAAGACGGCTACACTCTTTGTGGTGTCGATTTGTCTCGTCTTGACGGACTAGAAGCCGAAAAAAAGATAGAAAATGCGTTAAAAGACTGCAACGCGCCACTTCAAATCACATTACATTTTGAAAATAAAATTTGGGCTTTTACAGAAAAAGATTTTGACATAAAAAGTGACATTCACATTGTCCTTGAAAAACTCCAACAATCGTCTCGTCACGACAAAATTAGGACAATTAGGAAGATAAAAGCAATGGGCTTTGACAACAAAGTAGCCACCAATTTTGTTCTAACTAATTTAGGCGAAAAACTAGATAAAGTCGCCCAAGAGATTGACATTTTGCCAAGTAACGCCGACGCAAATTTTGACACAAGCGCTGGAATATTTGTAATAAAAGAAGAAAAAAAAGGTCGCACTCTTGATAAAGAAAAGGTCTATGACGAAATTGTAAATAAAATCAAAACATCTTCAAATATTGACATAGAACTTTCAACAAAAGAAGTTTTGCCCGAAGTTAAAACTTGCGACATAAAGCGTGCGACAAAAAAACAAGCCGAATTTTCGACTAGTTATGTCAATTCTAATGTGGACAGAAAAAATAATGTTAAACTCGCCGTTGAATCGCTAAACGGCTACAAAGTTTTGCCTGGGGAGACTTTTTCTTTCAACAAGGCACTCGGAAAACGCACGATTGATAAAGGATATAAGGAAGCAAATATCATAAAAGACGGCGCGTTTGTTAAAGGCGTCGGGGGTGGGGTTTGCCAAGTGTCGTCAACGCTATATAACGCCCTTCTTTTAGCAAATATTGAAGTCACCGAAGCACACAAGCACTCCCTTCCCGTGTCCTATGTTGAGCCTTGTCTTGACGCGATGGTTTCGTGGGGGACAAGCGATTTAAAATTTGTCAACACAAGCGACTTGCCCGTTTTTATCACGGGAAAAGCGGACGGAAAAAATATAAAATTTACCATTTATGGCGACACAAATAAGGAAAATTTAGTAATCAAAACAAAGGGCGTAAAAATCAAAACAATTCCCGCCTTTAAGGACAAAATTATAGTTGATAAAGAAGGAAAATATGCCGATAAAATTATGTTTAAAGGCGAATTTCTCCGTGTCAAAAACGCAAAAGATGGATACGAAGCAAAGAGTTTTATTGAATACTATAAGGACGGTAAACTCGTCAAAACAAAACAACTTCGCCACGCGACCTATGACGCCCAGCAAGGAATTTTGTACGAAGGCGCAAGCACTCTCCCAGACGATATGACTCTTCCTAAATCCGACACATTCATCCTTTCCCCAAACTCGATTACAACAAGCAATTAGGTCTTGCATTTAATCAAAATAATTTATGCAAACTGCAACATTTTTAATCTATAGTTTTGCTACTTAAAATACTCACAACTACGCACCAAAATTTTACCAATAAACTAAAATTTCCACGCCCCGTATTTGCTCAATAAAAATAGAAGATTTAAAATTGATTGAAGAACGCCACGCAAGCGATGAATGGATTTTAGCAGAACTCCCACTAAACGACCCAAAATGATGGTGCAAGGTTGAAAACGGATTTATAATAAATTTACTTGGCGAACACAAAATTCCTTATAATTATAATAGTTAGGATTGAAAAAAGAGCAACCCATCAAAAAGTTGCTCTTTTTTTACTTATAAAAAACTACTAAAAAGTCCTATTCTCCAAAAATGACAAAAAGAAGATTGTCCGACACATCTTTTATATACTTATAATTTGCGCTGATTTTGCCCGTTCGTGCAAGATATTCGAGTCTATTTTGCACCGTATCGTCAAGCCAAAGTCTGCTATAATTTTTATCAATCATCATCTCGACATAATTTGAAGTTTTTTCTGACGCTTTATATTCATTGTAAGTCGCGATAATAACCGCGTCAAAATCATCGTTATTTTCAATATAAAGGTCGACAAAAATGTTTTCGCCGTCTTTTTCACATTCAATTTTTGTGTTTTTATAATATCCATAGTCTTTTGAATCTTCCAATTCAATTATAGGATAATAAATCTCTCTTTCCTTATCATCTTGCTTAAACAAAAAATATGTGTGAGTCAAAAATTGATATTTTTTGCTTTCGCCCGCGATACTATTGTCTTCAAGGCGCCCTTCACCCCAAGTACAATCGACATAGTAATGTCCCGCTTCGAGATTTCTTTCCGCGTCCGCTTTCAAACTGACCCTATTCCACGCGTGTTGTCCGCCACTGACCGCGCCGTTTACTTTCTCGCACTCAATGCCTTCAATATTGCACATAAGTGAATATGCTTTTGCAAGCCCGTCGCACACGGCGTAGTGGGTTGTACTTCCAAAATCATAGAACACGCCTTCAAGATAAAAGCAACTATACTCGCCAAAATCGCTGACAAGGAAACTCCCCACTTCTTCCATATAACTATAAATAGTCCAATCATAAACGATTTCGCCCGTCAAATAGTTATAAATATTAAGTGCTTTTTCGTATTCTGAAAGTTCGTCGCTGTTATTTATGCGCTTTAAAACCGCGAGAGCGTTTTCATAAACTGCCTTTGCAACATCACTTTTCCCTTCCACAAAAACTGGTCGCCCGCCGTTTTGCACAACCATAAAGAGTTGTTCCGTGTTATATACGACAACTTCGTCCGCTACATAATTTCCGCTTTGTCCACGCCTTTTATCAAGCGTAGTCAAGGACTTGTCCGCCCTTTCTTCGTCGATAGCAAAATGTCTCTCGCCCGCAGTTTTTTCTATATATGGCACTTCAAATTGGTCATAAATCTCGTATCTACTTTCTTCGACTCGTGCCTTTTGCTCATCCGACAACTTGTTCATATCAAGTTTACTGCTATCTTTTGTAAAATTTTCTGGCAAGTAATATGTAAAATTAGACAAAGTCGCCACATTTCCATTTAAAACAGCGTAAATTGGAAGGTCGTTTACAGCGTTATACTCTGGATAGTCCTCAATTGCATCAAAAACAAGTGAATTTATGTTTGAACTAGTTATTTCATTCGTATTTACATAAAAATTTACGCCCGATTGACGATATAAAATACTTCTCCAAACAAACGAAACAAGTTCTTCCTTGCTCTCAACAACATAATCAAGCCACTTCCCGCCATAAAAAAACTCACCACGACGCAAAAAGTCGTTTTTATAAAAAGCACGATAAGTCATTTCTTCCGTCACCGAAAGGCTTTTCCCGTTCTCGTCTTTTATCTCGTTTCCGCCTTCAAAAGGTGTAAATTTAATTGTATATGTGCCATCATTTACAAAAATATCGTCAAAATACTCGCTAACAACAACACAAAAAATGTCGTCATCAACATTCTTTAATTCTTGGTCTATGTAATGAACGGTTTTGTTTTGTATAACATTTTGGTCGTCATCAAAAAAAATGATTGTATAATTTTTAATTTTACAATCAATTTTATTGGTGCCTAGGCGCTGATATTCAATTTCTTGAAGGTAACTCTCTTCCGCCACCTTTTTATCCCCAACCGATACGCTAACCACAAATTGAAAGCAATTATCTTTATCCGCAACCTTGTCCTTTTTCACGACATAAGAAGCACTACGCTCATTATCTACTTCGACAGAGTAGGAAGTCGCGTTTTTGACCGTGTTAAAGGTCACAAACTTTCTTGACCCTGTCATAACATTGTCACCCGAGTGGTTAAAAATGAAATACCCTAAAACCCCGAGTGCCACAAACGATAGGACGAGAAAAATATATAAACACAGTTTTGCCCGTTTTTTCACCTTGGCTTCCTCCCTTAAAATTTTCTACATATCTATTATACTCTACTTGCCCAAAATTTAAAATAGTTTCTTCCTATTTTTTTAAAAATTTTTCGACATTTTTTGTAAAACGCCTTGTCTCGCTCTTTTAAATATGTCGTCACTAATATTTAAAGCCCCTTTGCATTTATTATTTTATTTTAAAACTGCTTTAGAATAGTTTAAAAAATTAAAAACCACAAGCAAAAAAATTCTCTCAACTCAATTTTTCGCTTACAAAAATACATAATTTTCTTTGCTATTCCCAAAATAAATATATGTATTTTAACTACCACGCGAAAGTCAAACGCCTAATCAAAGAAGGAAAGGTCGTCTCATATAAATTTGTGGACAAATGGAACACAATTTCGCCCGCGCTTGTCATTTTTTTTGACTCCGCCCCGCCAATGCCAATTCGCGAAGAACACTGGGACGAGTACCTAAAACTTCTTGAAGGGTCGCGAAAATAACTTTTTTTTCGCTCAAAACTTTAAGATAAAAGCCCCATTTTTCCAAAAAACCGTCAACAAAGGCTTTTTTTTCTAAAATCTAACATCAACGGCTTAAAGCCTTTACTTCTCCACGCCCAAGACATATTATGTGCAAATTTTTCCATAAATAATCACTTGCACTTATGGTAGGTCGAAAGGTTGCACAAAATTTGCCCCAGAAGAGTCATAAATTCGTCGATTTCCCTATCACACATATTTTCTCTCACCGCTTTTGCCACCGCCACCGCCAAAACATTTATTTCTTCCGCACTCATATAATATCATATTTT
>CAKVCH010000003.1 GCA_934725745.1 uncultured Clostridia bacterium
GTGATAAAGTGGGTGAATTCTCCCGTCTGCGCTATCTTGAGAAGACAAAATCGTCAAATCTTCATTATTTGAACGAAGAAGGTCAAGAAGGTTTGCTTGCGAACTAAATTGAACTTTAAATAACGCAGAAGATGATTTTACACCACCCGTTACATATGCGCCACCTTCAAAATCAAACTCGACATCAAACATCTTTTCTTCAAACATCGCGATGAAAACATAGACATTTTGGAAGTCAAGTCCTAGTTCTTCTGGATTGAATGTCGCGTAGGTGTCAGTAAATTCATATTGTCCGTCTTCATAAGGATTGCCCGCACTATCAAGTAATTTATATCCTACAAAATCATATCCTACATAGTCCGACCTATCATCTGGTTGCGAAAAAACATTTCTCAAATCTACTGATTGCCCAAAAATAAAATCGGAAGTTTTTTGATATAACTCATTTTCATCGTTATATGGGTCAAATTTTACGGTTGAAGTGTTGCCTTCATATGAGACATAAAGGTCAATGGTTGATTCGCTTGAAATATTAAAGAACTCTTCTCTCGCGTTATAAATCATCCCCATTGTGTATTTTGAACCAGCAATTAAACTACTTAAAAGTTCTTTTATGTGATAATTTTTGACTTCGTGCGAAACGGTGTTTTCAACACTAGGAATAACACCCATATTAGTAAACTTAATTCCGCTATCTCCCACGATTTCAAAACTAATCATATCGTCATAATAAACTGTCGCAATTTTTTGTACTTCTTCATCCGTGAAATGAATATTTATCGTAATTATCTTTTTATATGTCGCAGTAAAAGTCTCTGCGTCAGCATTTTCGCAAGTAATTTGCGAACCCATTTTTCCGCCAGAAGAGTTTAGGAAGCAATCAAAATCATAGCCCGTTTTTGATAGCTCGTTTGTAGTTGGGAGTTTAACTGTAACATTTTGCCCAATGTAAACTGTAAGAACAACTTTTGTTGCTCCAATGACAATTGACCTAAATGTTTCGACATCGTTTTCGTCGTAGAATGCCCCACTATTGTCGAATGTTCCGCCGTCAAGGTTAAGAGTAATTTCCTTTGTTTGTCTATTCCAAACTGGATACAAAGTCAAAACATATTCGCCCGCGTCATTTAAAATTACGCCATTTTCTTGCGTTAAGGCGACATTTTTACTTGCAAGCGGAATAAGTGAATCTTTAAACAAGTTAAAGCCCGCAAAAGTATAAAATCTTCTTGTGAAAGTTGCGCCGTCGTTTATAAGATAACTATCGCCAAATTGATAATAATAGTAATTTTCTTCACTCAAAGCGTATCCGTCGTCGCTTGTAATTCCAGTTGAAACAACATCCGCATAATTTGGTTCATATTTGACAGTAACTCTACATTTTTGGAAAACAGCATAAAGTATTGTCGAATTGCTTGGAACGACAAATTCTTCGTCAAGCGAATAGTAAGCCTTTGTGTCCCCTTCGCCTATTAAATTATTCGTTGGTTCATTTGAGAACCCGACAAAATTGTAGCCAAAAAGGGTTGGCTCATAGTTAAACTTTTCACCAAGACCAGTTATCGTGTCCCCGCTAAAACATTCAAAACTCTTTTCTGCCCCTTCAAAATCAGAGCCGTCGTAGTTTTTGAAATAGATTGTTATTTTATTGACATTCCACCTTGCAGTGAGCGAAAGTTTTTTATCAACAATTACACTTGTAAGCGCTTTCCCGTTGTTTGCCCAGCCACTCATAGTATAAACTTCGCTGTTTTGCGCCTTGAAACCGAAACGTGCCAACTCTTCAACTGAAATTTGTTGATTGTAGAAGAATTCCACGATAAAAGATTCCGCCAAACTTGTCACTTCTTCAATAGGTGTAAAGTAAGAGACTGTCGTACCAACTTCTTCTTTCCCGTTATTAAAAACAACTTTTGTTTTCCAAATCGCATTCAATGTAACCGAATTTGTTGTAGGATTTGCGTATCTTTCAAACATCTCTTGATTAAACGAAATAGGTACAAGAGTCGAATAGAACTTTCCGTTATAGACATAATATTGCCCTTGCGTAAAGTTTTCACTCGTAACATTTGTCGACTTTTCATATCGCCCGTCAACGATAGCGTAATATGTTGCGCCGTCTACAAATGTAGTTGCAAGACTAAACGCGCCAGTAAGCAAGTAACTGTCGCCCGACCTTTCGTAGTTTGCAATAAATCCGTCCTTATCAAAACTAAATCCTACAAACTCAAACCCGTCTTTTCCTTTAAGCATTGCGTCGTTTACTGCGTTTGACGCGTCAAGTAGTATTTGTGACAAATCAATAATCGCATTATTTTGGTCGTCAAGGTCAACATCGTAAGTTGCAATAGTTGTAGCGTTTTCGCCTGCATATTCAACACTTCCACCATTTAGGTTAAAGTTAATATGTAAAACTTTTTGCCAGTTTGCAGAGATTGTTCTTGCTCCCGCGTCAAAACTTTCTGCCGAACCTGAATATTTAATTAAACAATTTTCATCAACAAGTTCCGATAAAAAGTCGTCACCTATAAAGCCATTTAATCTATATCCATTCTTTTTAAGTCCCTTAAATCCAACTTGAACGCCGTCAGTGCTTAATGAAGAATAGAAAACTGGATATTCAAAGTAGTAATTGTTATCATTATCTTTTTTGAGTGTTCCTTGTAAATCAACATACTCTTGCGTCGAACTTATCCCGCTATCCCACTCACCGCCAGATAAAAGGACGGTCAAAATGTATTGTTTTTCTACCCAAACGGCACGGAATTCGGTCTCGTTGTCCGTTAAGTCACTTTCCAAAAGGAATCCGCCGACATCTTGCGTTCCAAAAATTATCGGTTCGTCAATACTAAATGTTTTTGATGTCCCGCCATATTCATAAGACATACTTGTTAAAATCTTGTAGCAACCATTGCTTCCGCCAAAAAGTCTTGTTTTTTCGTCCAGCGAGAAATGGTCACTAAGTAAAATTTCTTCGCCATATTTAACCGAAATATCTCTTGAAGGCAACCCGCCGATAGAATCGATTAAATGAAGTGTATAATCAAGTCCACGCCAACTAGCGACAAAGGTTGTGTCTTTCACTATTTTTGCCGTTTGAACACCGCTATTTTCGACAATTTCTACACTATCACTCGACCATTTTTCAAAGAACTTTCTTGAAATTTTAAAGCCAAATCCGCCATCAGATTTTTCACCTTCGACCTTTTCTCTATTTGGAAGAGTCAAAACATGTGAGTTGTCAAGATTATCTAAACTCGTCATTTTGTTACTATCAAGCGTCGCGCCTGATTTTAAAGACGCGCCAAAAAACTCGTTAGCAATAACTTGCACAACGCCCGCGTCACTTGAAATATATGTTATAACATATTTCCACTTAGTATAAATCTTATATACATATTCGCCGTCAATTTTCTCAATGCGCGAATCAATTTCATTTCTACTATTAACTATTGTTGGAACTTGGACGACAAACTCTGTCGCGTCTTTATTTATAAATTTTGCATTTTGAGAGTCGAAAATATAGTCAATTTCTCTACCGTTTCCGTTAACAAGCCTACCGTTGTCACTTGACACAACAAATTGATTGTTTAAAGCTACACCGTCGACATAGTTTGTCGATTCTTGCGCGTCATAATACATTACGACTTTAACATCTTTCAATCTCCATTTTGCCGTAACAGAAACATTCCCTGGCAAGGATTTTGAAATCAAATAGTAATAGTTTTCGCTATATGTTTCATATGACCCGTCGACTGACCAACCGTCAAATTGATAGAAGTCTTTTTCACTTGGAAGAAGATATGGATTGTTAAGGAGTCTAAAACTTGCTTTGTTTGTAACATAATATTCTTCCATTTGAGAGTCACTAACACCCAAACTTCCGTCGTCGCCGTTATTGTACGACACCTTAAACCACATCGCGTACATTTCAATGTCACGGTCTATTCCATTATATAACTGCTTATTGTCACTCACATTAAATCCGACCGTGTCTTTTGTGTTATCAACCAAACTTACACTATATCTTTCAAAAACATAGCCGTCATTTAAATCTACAAATTCTCGTCCAGTCAAAACAAATTCGCCATTTTTCTCGACCAAAATTTCCCTACTTTCTTCGCGCGAGAAATCAAGGAAAAGAGTTATAACATACGCTTTCACCCATTGCGCAGTGAAAGTTATCGCATTTGAAATGCGAACCTTTTGAACACTCTCAGCATAACTATTCCCAACTTCATCAAGGTATCCGTCGAAATAGTAACCAGAAAAGAATAGTTCGTCATTAAGCAAATTTATTTCATCATCGTAAGCCACGGTCAAAACATAGTCACTTGCACTACTTTCGCCGTCATCACGAGTAGGGTATTCACCGCCACCAAGAGAGAAAGTTACATCATATGTTTCTTTTGTCCATTTTGCAATAAGTCTGTGAGTTCTTTCTCCAACATACAAAAAGTCTGTGTTTATAGTAAAATCTCTCAAAGTTTCTTCAAGTAATAAACCGTTTTCGCCATTACTAAAACCTTCAAAGATAAAGCCTTCTCTTTCAAACACCCTTTCAGTTAAAATCTCGTTATTTTCAAGATTGCGAAGCCTAAAATCAAAGAATGTTGCGTTATTTGTAAATTCATCCGCCCAATTTGCGTCAAGAGATGTGCCATAAGGCAAAACGAACTCCATTTCAAGTTTAAAATCCTTATTTTGCGAAATGGAATGATAATTGTAAAACTCAACACTAAAAATACTGTCAATTCCCGTCCAAACAAGGTCGAATGCGAGTTTATTTTTGTTCTCGTCCTTATATGTATCTTCTTGCATAACGATAAAAGTCGATCCAACCGCCTTTATTTTTGAAGTCAAATCAGTCGTTAAAATATAGCCTTTTAGGTTGTAATTTGATAGACCTACATAATCCCTATTCTTTCTTTCAAAATTTGCCAACTTAATTGTTGAACCTTCAATTAAATTTTTCAAAACAACGCGGTTATTTACGCTATCATAGGTGGCGGAAATTTCGTTGCCATAGACATATCCAACGCTATCTTCGCTTGTTTTAAAAATAATATTGTCGTGGTCTAAGACAATTTCAAAGTTTTCAATCAATTCGTCAACATTTGGAACAACGCAAGGGTCTAAAAGGTCACTATTTAGATTAAAATAGGTTTCTTCCACTACAAGCGCGTAGACCGCGTATAAAACGATTGCTTCTTCTTGTTCGTTATAATATTTTGAGTCAATTCCGCCTTCAATAACAGTGTCAAAATTGACAATTTCGCCCGTAAAATCAGGTTGTGTGTTAAAACCAACAAGAGCGTAGCCTGATCTATAATTTTTAAGTTTATCCACTTGCGACGACCAATCATCAATTCTCATACTCGCACCGACTGCAATTTTTGTGTCCGCAAGAAGTTTTGCGTCAGTGTAAATTCTAAGTGGAGTCCTATATTCAGTCCACACAGCATATAAAGTTATTTCCGATTTATTTCTAAGGAAATTCTTGTCTATTTTTTCCGTCACACCATAAGGAATATATGACGAAGAAGAAATTGACGATGTTGTATCATATGGAATGAGAGACCAGCCCAAGAATTCGTGCTTGCTTGGTCTAAACCAATCAATCATTTGTTCCTTGTAAGGCTTCATAACATAGCCGTCAGTGTTATATTCAACTATCGACTCAGATACTCCTTTTGAAATAGACGCAAGTAGTCTATCCAAGTCGTCACCAGAATAAAAATCTTTCAAGCACGAAAGGTTTGCATCATACTTGATTTTGACATTTTTTGCGCCAAAACTGACAACAAATGCCTTGTCACCTTTTGGGGTGTCTATTGTATCAAATGTCGTATAGGTTTGGTCATCGCCAAAAAGTTTAAAATTAGCAATGTTGTAATAGTTTGATATAAAATTCCTATATGTATCAGTTTGCAAAGTTGAAATTTCACTCTTAGTCCCAGACGCAAGGCTATAACGATACATATTTGCATTCCCCACATCAAGAAGCCTAATCCCCGACGCGACATCCGCTAAATTTATTTTGTCTACAAAATATTTCGTTGTTGTTTCGTATAAGTAGACATATTCGTCATTTTCATCAAAAAGGTTTTTACTAACAAAAGTCGTTTTAACATCACTTGCCGTATATTTTGCGTGCAAGGTAAGGTCGCTACTTAAAACGGATGGTGTATACATCGAGCCGTCTTCATAAGCCCAGCCATCAAATTTAAGTAAAACTTTTCCATTTTCGTCTCTTATATCATCTGGCACAGGCGCAACAAACTTTTCGCCTTTTTTGCAAGTCTCAGACGACACTTCAACCGCCCAATCGACAAAGTTAATGGTGCACTCGCCCTTTGGAGCAACCACAATCCCGATAATAATCCCAGCAACGGCAAGAAGAGACATTAAAATTGAAACAAGAGCAATTTTCTTCTTCGACCTTGTTTTTTTCTCTTTTCCGCTTTCTTTTCTATTATCTTCAAAATTTGAATTGACACCTTTATTTTGAGCGTTCAAATTTTGTGGTTTTATATTTTGTCCGCTCATATTTTGCGTTCCAAAATTACGAGTAGGAGCATTATTCATCCCTTGCGTATTTGGTCTAACATTTGGATTTGCAAAATTACCACCTTGTCCCATTGGCCTTGCATTTTGTTGCCAAGAACTAGGTGCATTTTGACGCATTGGATTTTGATTTACCCCCCCACCGTTACTACCCAAAGGAATTTTGTTCGCATTTTGCGATTGTTGCGAAACGCCATTTTGCGTGCTGTTTATCTGAGGACCATTATTGGTCCCAACTGAATTAGGTCGAGAAAAATTAGTCGCCCTAACATTTTCCCTTCCAATAGGTGTAGTCGCGCGGTTGTTTGCAGACGAAAAACCACTACCCGACTGAGTAGGCTTGTTATTCGCATTTATATTCGCGTTGTTTACTCTCCCATTTTCATCATTGAAATCCATAATGATTCCTCCTTTGTAGTTTTACTCTCTTTTGTAAAAATATTTAATTAAAACTCAAAAAAATAAAGCAAAATTTTAGACAAAAATTATTGATAAATTTGTTTATAATTTTCAGACAAAAAATAAAGAAAAAATCTTGCTTAAAAATCAACAAAAAATTCAAAATAAATCAGTCCAAAATTATCCAAAAAAGATTTTACTTAAAGCACAAATTACTACGATAAAATTATACCATATATGTAAATATACTCAAAACAATTTAAACCCATTTTTACAGATTTTTTTACAACATTTTTTAATAATTTTTTTGCAAAAATTTACAGTGCTTTTTTATTAAAAATAGCACTATTTTTTTAAAGTATTTTTTATAAAAATTATCCACAAAACACTAACAATTGTGGATAACTTTTTTTTCTACTTTTCTCCTAATTATTCTGTCCCCGCACCACTTGAAAATTAAATTTTATAACTACTATTAAATTCTGTTTTAAGAAATATTGATACTATGATATTTTTTTCACAAGGGATAAAATCTTTTTTTTTAAAAAATAGACTCGATTTCAAACAATAATTGCGACCTTACACCTACACAAGTCCTCTTTTTTTACCGACCAATCATTCGGACAAGAAGTTAATATTATATTCATTGCCAGTTTTAAAAACAAGATTGTGTCAAAAATCTAAAAAAACAATAATAAAACGACCGATATTTCGGTCGAAACGCTACTTTTCGCTTGTTATAAAGGATATGTAAAACCGACCACTCGGTCGCGACTGTGTGTTTTTCAATAAAAAAGATTGATTAAAAAACTAATTTTACAGCAGATTGCGCTCCCATTTTTGCTACAACAAAATGAGATTAAATGCTTTAAATGTCTCCTATTTATAATGCAAAAAATCATACAAAAAAGACACCTACTTACAAGCAGATGTCTTTTAAAATTTATCCACAAATTTAACTATTTTTTGTGTTATTCTTTTCATAATTATAAGCAGATTCACACATATCTTTTAGTGAATACTTTGTTGTGAAGTTAAGACCTTTTTTTGCTTTATTTGCGTCAGCATAGTTACATTCACTATCCCCTTCTCTTCTTGGTGCAAATTCATAGTGGACTTTATCCCCGCAAATTGAGTTAAAAGTATTGACGACATCAAGAACGCTATATCCCGTTCCAGTCCCCAAATTATAGATTTCACAGCCTTTCAAATCTTTTATTTTATCTAGCGCCAATTTATGCCCGCGAGCAAGGTCAACAACGTGAATATAATCTCTTATACACGTGCCATCTTTTGTATGGTAATCGTGTCCAAATATATTTAGGTGGTCCAATTTCCCAAGAGCAACTCTTGTAATGTATGGCATCAAATTGTTTGGAATTCCATTTGGATCTTCCCCAATAAGACCGCTTTTATGTGCGCCAATTGGGTTAAAATATCTTAAAATTATTGCACTCAAATCGCCACGCGCAAAACATTCGTCTTTTATAATCTCTTCAATAAACATCTTTGTCCTGCCGTATGGATTAAGTGGACTAAGTTTGCCCGTTTCCTTAAAAGGCAACTCGTTATCAGTCGAATAAACACACGCAGATGACGAGAAAATAAGCTTTTTGACATCATATTTTCTCATAACTTTAAGCAAATTTATTGTGCTTAAAAGGTTTGTTTCATAATATCTAAGTGGCTGTTCAACAGATTCCCCAACCGCTTTTAATCCCGCAAAGTGGATAACTGCGTCATACTTGCCTTTCTTAAAAATTTTGTCGAGTTTTTCTAAATCGCAGAGGTCTTCTTTATAAAAAACAACCTTTTTGCCCGTAATTTGTTCAATTTTATCCTTAGTTTCTTCCTTAGAATTGGACAAATTATCCACAATTTCGACTTCGTAGCCGTCATCCAACAGTTCAACCGCCGTGTGACTTCCGATATAACCTAGTCCGCCTGTTAATAAAACTTTCATAGTTTCCCCCTTTTTATGCAAAAATGTTTTTGCACTTTATGTCACAATTTTACCATTTATTTCATATTTTATCAACAAAATCCGCTTGACTTTTATTTTTTTCTGTTGCATAATGCTAACCGCACGAACATATATATGTTAATTTACTATATAAGTATTTATATATAAATAAAAGCAAATTTCACTAAAAAATTATTTCATTTTACAAAAAAGGAGAACATATTTTATGATAAAAAAACTAATGAAGTCAATTAGAGAATACAAAAAGCCTTCTATTCTTACATCTTTATGCGTTTTTGTCGAAGTTGTACTTGAAGTGCTTATCCCATATGTAATGTCAGCACTAATTGACCAAGGAATCTATCAAAATAGTATGCCTACAATCTTAAAACTTGGGCTTCTACTCTCACTTATGGCGATTTGTTCTCTTTGCTTTGGCTATTTATCGGGCAGTTTTTGCGCAAAGGCAAGTTCGGGTTTTGCTAAAAACCTAAGAAAAGATATGTTTGAGAGAATTCAAACATTTTCATTTTCGAATATCGACAAATTTTCACCAGCGGGGCTTGTTACTAGACTTACAACAGATGTGAATTTTCTACAAAATAGTTATCAGATGTTCATCCGTGGGGCGGTTCGCGCACCATTTATGCTAATTTTATCCCTTATTATGACCTTTACAATCAATCCAAAAATGGCCCTAATTTTGCTTTGCATTGCACCTTTCCTTGTTTTGGGATTGTTTTTAATTTTAAAGAAAGTTCATCCTATTTTCAAGCGTACAATGACCGAATATGACAACCTAAACAGAACCGTTCAAGAAAATGTCCGCGCAATGCGCGTTGTAAAATCATATGTGCGTGAAGAACACGAAATCGAAAAATTTGATGTCGTCGGCGACCAAATTTATGAAGATATGACAAAAGCAAACAAAATTTTGGCGCTTACTTCCCCACTTATGCAAGTTATTATTTATTCTTGTATGCTTTTAATCTCACTACTCGGCGCAAAAATCATTGTCAACACCAATTCAACGGAACTTACAACGGGGCAACTCACTGTTATGTTCTCGTACACAATGCAAATTTTGACTTCCCTTATGATGTTGGCGTATATTTTAGTTGCGAGCGCAATTTCAAGGCCTTCAGCAGAAAGAATAGTCGAACTTTTAAACGAAAATCAATCAATTAAAAATCCCGAGAACCCAATTATGAAAGTGCGTTCTGGCGACATTGATTTTGACAATGTATCATTTTCATATAAAGACGACATATCAAAATTGTGCCTTGAAAACATTGATTTACATATAAAGTCAGGGCAAACTGTCGGAATTTTAGGCAACACTGGTAGTTCAAAAAGCACGCTTGTTTCGCTTATTCCAAGATTGTACGACGCGACTATCGGCGAAGTAAAGGTCGGGAAAAAGAATGTTAAAGAATACGACTTAAAGACTTTGAGAGACAGTGTTGCAGTCGTTCTTCAAAAAAACACCTTATTTTTAGGGACAATTAAAGAAAATATGTTGTGGGGCAACGAAAACGCGACCGACAATCAAATTAAAACTGCTTGTAGACTTGCTTGCGCGGACGAATTTATAGAAAGTTTTGAAAAAAAATATGACACTTATCTTGAAGAAGGTGGCACAAATCTAAGTGGTGGGCAAAGACAAAGACTTTGCATAGCGCGTGCCCTACTAAAAAAGCCTAAAATTCTTATCCTTGACGACTCAACAAGCGCTGTTGACACGAAAACAGACAAAAAAATAAGAAAAGCCTTTCGTGAAGAGTTGCCAAAGACGACAAAAATTATCATTTCGCAAAGGGTTGCTAGCGTGCAAGACGCAGATTTGATAGTTATTATGGAGTCTGGCAAGATAGCGAGTATGGGCACTCATAAAGAACTTCTAAAAAATAGTGAACTATATAAAGACATTTACGAAAGTCAAAATAAAAAAGGGGGAAAATAAAATGGATAACAAAATAAAATCCCCATCAAAAAAATCCACCTTATCACGCTTACTTAAAATCATTACAAAAGGTCATAAATTTCAGTTCTGTGTTGTTGTTTTTTGCATTTTGGTTTCTGCTGTAACATCCGTTTTTGCGTCAACTTACATAAAAACAATCATTGATGACTTCATTACCCCAATGCTTACAAGTGGGTCGAGAGATTTTTCGGGGCTAACTAGAAGCGTTTGTATTATGGCGGGCGTATTTTCAATTGGAATAGTTACTTCATTTACCTACAATTTTATAATGGTTATAATATCTGAAAGCGTTTTGAGAAATGTCAGACACGATATGTTCTCCAAAATGCAAAAGTTGCCAATTAGATATTTTGACACAAATACGCACGGCGACATAATGAGCCACTACACAAACGACATTGACTCTCTTGAAAATATGATTTCAAACAGCATCCCTACCCTAATTTCATCGGGAATAACAATTATAACTGTTTTTTGTGCGATGCTTTATTTGAGTATTTATCTAACACTTGTAGTCATTGCATTTTTGCTACTTATCCTTTTAATAACCAAAAATCTCGGCAAAAAAAGTAGAAAATATTTTACTGGGCTACAAACTTCGCTTGGAAAAACAACGGGATACATTCAAGAAATGACGGGCGGTCAAAAAGTTATTAAGGTTTTCAATCACGAAGGTCAAGTCATAAACGATTTTAACAAACTAAACGAAGAACTTTACGAAAACACGATGAAAGCAAACAAGTATGCAAACATCTTTATGCCCGTTATGGGCAACCTTAGCAACTTGCAATATGTTGTTTTAGCGATTGTGGGCGGACTTTTGATGGTTTATCAAATTCCAAACTTGACAATTTTAGGGCTCACAACAATAGGTGTTGGTACGATAGCGAGTTTCTTGCAACTTGGAAGGTCGTTTTCAATGCCACTTAGTCAAGTATCACAACAAGTCAACTCCATTATTCGTGCAATTGCGGGTGCGGAAAGGATTTTCAACTTAATGGATGAAAAGCCAGAAGTCGACGAAGGGACAATAACTCTTGTCAACATTACAAGAGAAAAGGACGGAACGCTTATAGAAAGTGCTGAAAAAACGGGACTTTGGGCGTGGAAAGATGAAAGTAAACCTAAAGACGAACAACTCACCGAACTTAAAGGCGATGTTAGACTCTTTAATGTTGATTTTGGATACACGGAAGATAAAACCGTTCTTCACGACATCTCTTTGTACGCAAAACCTGGGCAAAAAGTTGCTTTTGTCGGTGCGACTGGCGCTGGAAAAACAACGATAACAAACCTTCTTAATAGATTTTACGACATCGCAGACGGCAAAATTAGGTTTGACGGAATAAATATCAACAAAATAAAGAAAGACGATTTGCGACGCTCAATTGGAATGGTTTTGCAAGATACAAATCTTTTCACTGGCACAATTAAGGAAAATATAAGATACGGCAACCTTGACGCAACGGATGAACAAATCTACGAAGCATCAAAACTTGCTGGTGCTGATGATTTTATAAGAAGACTTCCAAACGGGTACGACACAATGCTTGAAAGCGACGGTGCGAACCTTTCGCAAGGTCAAAGGCAACTTTTATCCATTGCCCGCGTGGCGGTTGTGAACCCACCAGTTATGATTCTTGACGAAGCGACATCAAGTATTGACACATACACTGAAAAATTAGTGCAACAAGGTATGGACGCCCTTATGCACAAAAGAACTACTTTTGTTATTGCGCATAGGCTTTCAACCGTTCAAAATGCAAATGTAATTATGGTGCTTGACCACGGACATATTATCGAAAAAGGCACACACGAACAACTAATAGAGCAAAAAGGCAAATATTACGAACTTTACACGGGAAAATTTGAACTTGAATAGATAATTAAGTAAAAAAAAAGATAAAATCGACTTGAATTATTAAAAAATTTAGAAAAAATTAGGTTTTTTTAGTGCAAAACGCCTAATTTTTTCTTTTTTTTGAATTTCTCTCTTGAAAAATAATTAAAATTGAGTAGAATATATATATGTAATAGAAAATAACCTCTTGCTTAATTTTGTTTGCGTATATTTTTAGATTTTTTTTACTACAAATTTTAAAGGTTGATTTTGTAGTAATTAACCACAAAAAGGATGATAATTATGGGTAAAAAATGTGCTCCTTATGTTGCAGAAAGATATGTTAAAAAGAACATTGCTTATATGGATAGGCAACTTACGAAATTAAAAAACGAGATAAGAGAACATCTCGATAAAGGCAACGAATTTTCACAAATATATAAAAATGAAACTGCGTTGCAAAGCAGATTTAAAAATTTTGCAAAGAGATTAAATGAAATTTATGGCATTCATCCAACCTATGAAGATCTTTATTATTTGCTCGACCTTGCAGAAGATAGCGAAAAGGCTTTAACAGACGAATATTGGAGCGAAGACTATAAAGATTATTTAGGTGAAACAACAAACGCGAACATTTTAAACCATTATAAAGATAGAAAAGAAGAGCAAGACGACGCTTATTCCTATTTTGAATATGAAGATGACTTTTCTAAATAAAACAAAAACCTAATTTGAGAAAAAACTCATTTTAGGTTTTTTTATTATAAAAGACTTTGTTTTATGCAACAAAAAAGTTTGTTTTTAGTAGCAAAAAGCCTTGTTTTTGTAAAAATCGCATTCCACCATTCCCTTTACTTGACTAATTGTTTTTAATTATGTATTATGTAAAAGCAAATAAAGATTTTTGTGCTAGTAAAATAGAAAAACTTTTAAATTTTATAGGTTTAAGGAATTTTACGCAAAAACTTCTTTATTTTACTCTTTAAACACTTAAAACACTATGATTTTATTTTATAAAAAACAAAAATCAAATAACTATTAAAAAGGAATATTATTATGCTTCAAGTTATAAATGTTTCTCTCAATTTCGGGAGCAGAAAATTGTTTAGCGATGTCAATCTTAAATTTACTAAAGGCAATTGTTATGGAGTTATCGGTGCAAATGGCGCTGGGAAATCCACTTTTTTGAAATTGCTCTCGGGTGAAATCGAGACGACAAAAGGCGAAATTGTCCTAGATAAGAATGAAAGAATGTCCGTTTTGCAACAAAACCAAAACGCTTACGATGAAGAAACAGTTTTAAGAACCGTTCTTTTGGGACACAAGCGTCTTATGGAAGTTTGGGACGAAAAAGATAGGCTTTATGAAAAGACTGACTTTACAGAAGAAGACGGAATTAGGGCTGGCGAACTTGAAACAGAATTCGCCGACCTTGGCGGTTGGGAAGCGGAAGGAAACGCAGAGAGTTTACTTGCTGATATTGGAATTCCAAGCGAGTTTTATCAAACAAAAATGAAAGATTTGGACAGTAAACTTAAAGTTAAGGTTCTTTTAGCGCAAGCACTTTTTGATAATCCAGACATTCTGCTACTAGATGAGCCAACAAATAACCTTGACATTAAGACCATTGCGTGGCTTGAAAACTTTTTGCTAAATTATGAAAACACAGTTATCACAGTCTCACACAATAGGCACTTTTTAAACAAGGTTTGTACCCATATTTGCGATGTCGACTATGGCAAAATCTCAATTTATGTCGGAAACTACGACTTCTGGTATGAAACAAGTCAACTTATTTTAAGGCAACAAAAGGAAGCCAACAAAAAGGCGGAAGCGCGCGCGAAAGAGTTGCAAGACTTTATTGCAAGATTCTCCGCCAACGCAAGTAAAAGCAAGCAAGCGACAAGCCGTAAAAAAGAGCTTGAAAAACTCACAATCGAAGACATTAAGCCAAGTTCAAGAAAATATCCTTTTATTGATTTTAGATTTGAAAGGCAAATTGGTAACGATGTTTTAATTGTGAAAAACTTGACCAAGCCAGGATATTTTGAAAATGTAAGTTTTGTCGTAAATAAAGACGATAAAATAGCATTTTTGTCCGACAATGTAAATAGCATTTCTGCCCTATTTAACTGCATTGCGGGCGTCGACAAAGACTACACGGGGACGGTCACTTGGGGAAAAACAATAACCTATTCTTATCTTCCAAAAGAATATAATAAAATGTTTGAAACAGATTTAAGCCTAACCGACTGGCTTGGGCAATTTAGTAAGGAAAAAGATTCGACTTTCCTTCGCAGTTGGCTTGGAAGAATGCTCTTTTCGGGCGAAGAAGCGCTCAAACCAGCGCGCGTGCTAAGTGGTGGCGAAAAAGTTAGATGTATGCTTTCAAAAATTATGCTTGAAAGCGGAAATGTAATTTTGCTTGATGAGCCAACGAACCACCTAGACC
>CAKVCH010000004.1 GCA_934725745.1 uncultured Clostridia bacterium
ATTTTTAAAAATGCTAACTTTCCTTCCTATGGAAGAAATCAATAGATTAGCCGAACTTAAAGGCGAAGATTTAAACCGCGCGAAAGAAATTTTAGCGTACGAGATAACAAAAGATGTTCATGGTGTGTCAGACGCAGAAAATGCAAGAAAAAGCGCACAAGCGCTATTTTCAGGCGACCACAACGACGAAAATATGCCAAAATTTAACCTTCCAAAGGACGCTTTAAAAGACAACAAAATTTCACTTATTGACTTGCTCGCCCTAACCCACCTTGCCCCATCAAAAAGTGAAGCGCGTAGACTTATCGCTGGCGGTGGCGTGTCCATTGACGGAAGACAAATAACAGACACATTCTACTCCTTGTGCCTAGCCGAGCTCTCAACATCTCCCGTCCTTAAAAAAGGCAAAAAAACCTTCCTAAAAATCAACCTAGTCTAAAATTTAAAAAGTACAAAACAACTTTGTTTTGTATTTTTTTATTTTATAGCATTTTGAGAAAGTGGAAACTTTTTCGGTATAAAACCGAAAAAGATTAAAAAAATAGGGAGTTTTTCGGTCGAAAGCAGAAAAAATATGGCGAAATTATAAGCCCAAAAAGTTTAGGGCGGTAATTTACGAGCTTTGATAAAAAAATTAGTGCTTTTTGCTTGGGTTTAATTAAAATCAAATAAAAAATATTTTCGTGCAAATTGCCTATTGAAATAATTAGTAAAATTTGGTATATTATATACACAATAAAAATATGAGCAAATTTTATAATTTTGACAAAACCTAAAAAAGATAAACACTTATTATTCGCTACAAAAAATATCTTAAAAATTTTATCGTAACTTTACATATTTAAAGGTTGCCAAAAACAATTTATATGTTCAAAAAAAATAATAATCCCTTAAAAAGTCTTACAATAAAATCAACTTATAAATTCAAACAATGTTAAAAGGAGAGAGTATGAAAAAAAGAAGTTATGTTTCCGAACTCATCTATCTAGGCTATGAGTATAACATTGCTGAAAGTTATCTAAGTGACACCAAAAAAAGAATTGATGAAGAAAAAAAAGATTTTTATATTTCCCAAAAAGAAGAGTCTAGAAAAAATATTTTATCCACCTTTGAATCCCTTGATAAAAAGACGCGAAACAGTCTTTTATCACGAATTGAAGAAACAAAAAATGTATGTTTGGGTCCAATCCCAAAACAAACCAATCATTGCGAAGCGAGAATTATTTATGCTAGGGGCAACGCTTGCAAATCCGTTCTTAACATCTATTTTGAAGATTATGTTGCAAAAAAGATTTCAGATATGCAAAAGATTTTTGAACTTGACAACAAAAGAGATTATAATAAGGCTCTAAAAGAATTAAAGATAGCCCTAAAAGATTCGGGCGAGACTGTTCTTCAACAAACAAGTAAGTTTTTACAAAATAAAATTACGAAAAACGACACAAGCGACATAAGAACAAACAAAACCGAAGAAATTTTGTTTAATCTCATTGAAAGAGTACAAGGAAAAGAAACAACTTTCCCGACACTAGAAGAAATCCAAAATTTAAGATAATTTTAAAAGGAGAAAAATAATGGAACTAACTGAGAAAGAAAAGGAAGAAATTAAAAAGTGCAGCAAAGAAATCAAAGAAGAAAGAGAGAAATATCCACATAGACGACTTATTCCACAACTTATTGCTTGGGCAAACGACTACGATAGGGCGCAATACTTTTTGAATAAGTGGGAAAAGAACGAGCAAGTAGAAGGCGCAAGCGACTTTGTTTTAGAAAAAGCCGAAGCCCAACAAAACATTATTTCTACTCTCAAGTCGCTAGATGACGAAGCGCGAGACGACATTTTGTACCAAGTAGATTGGATTTATAGGTCGCAAGTGAACACCGACGAGTACGAAAAGCCACTAGAACAAGGCGGATATGTGAATTTTAACCCAAAAAGAGACGGGTGTCATAGGGTTTTTGACCTTTATTTTAAAAACCTTGCACGCGAAAAAATTGCAAACGCAGTCAAAGTTTTTGACGCGGAAAACAACGAAGAGTTTGGCGAAGCAATGTACGCGATTAAAAAAGATGTCGATATGGCAACAGTTACAGAAAAAATATTTATAAGACCATTTTTGAGCGACATTAAAGAAAAAGCATCTAAAAAAGCAGAAAACACAAAAAGTAAAACGGTTTTAAAACAATGTACACAAATTATCGCTACTGAAGGAATTTTACAAGATTTTATTGAACAAGCACTTGACATTAACACTCAAAAAAGCGAAACTGAAAAAGAGATGTGATATTTTTGTTGAAAGTTGCTAGATACAAACTTGTTATACTAAAAAAACTCTTCACCGTTTTAAAGTTTAAAAAACAAAACCCGCAACGCTTTATATTAAAACTTGTTTTAGACATCTTTCGACATTTTTCACAATTTATCACACGACTAAAAACATAAAATGCAAAATATGTTCAAAAAAAGTAATTTTAAAAATAAAAAGGAGAAAAAAAATGAAAAAAGATTACACAGACGAACAATACAATATCGCGGACGACCTTATGCTTTCCGCACTTAAAAGGGACTATGCAGTTGATTCTATGATTAAAGGAATTTTCCGCCCACGCAAAGTTTCAAACCCACAAGCGGAAGAAACAATTAAGCAAGAAAGCGAAAAAATCATTTCAAAACTTGACAGTATGTCGACAGAAGAAAGGTTTGAAATTTTTGACTGCATTGGAAAACTTGCCCACTATCACAGCGCAATGTCGACACTCGACAAATTGGAAAATGGAAACGACTTAAACCACCACACATTTATGTTAAGAAGTGCGTTTTCAGTCTACGAAATTTACTATGACGGCAAGGTCAATAGTTATCTTGGCGCCCTTGAGAATCTTCAATCAAGCAAAGACAATATGGGAAAAGGGATTCTTGACATCAAATCAGCGTTTGAAAAAATGGACGAAAGAGACAGAAACGCTATCGCTAACCGCCTTAACGCTCGCAAAGTAGAGGCAGAAGCAGTCCTTAAAAAACCAAACAACTTTAAAGAATTTAAGAAAGCAGACGACGATGTAAAGTTGCTCTATACCCTTGAAAACATCATCGGAAAAGAAAAAGAAGAAGAGCAAGAAAGATAATTTCATACTTGAAAATACTTTAATTAAAGGAATTTGAAATGGAAAAGCATTACAACAAAAACCACATTTTTCTCGTAAACGGACTGGTCGAACTTGTCGATTCTTATATCAAAATGGATGAAGAAGCATTCTTTGAAAAAAATTTGAGAAGTAGCGACGACTTCTTTTCTTTGATATATGAAGGCATTGACTACATCGACCACGAGTGGCTTTGCAAAATGGTGGAATATATGGGAAATAGGATTGACGCGCTTAGCAAAGACGCGCCTTTTGAAGCAAGTTCCTACGAATGCTACCAAAAGTTGCCAGAGTTGTATTGTTTGAATCTTGCAGACAGCATTGCCTTTAATTTCTTGGCGGAAGATTTTATTGATAGGGCGTGCTTGTACAAAAAAGATAACAAAGCCTTTAACACCGTTCTTGTCAAAAATCTCACGCGCGACATAAGGCACCTTAACCCACGCGATAGAGAAATTTGTAAAGGCGTCATTCTCGGCAAACAACATTTTTTAAGAAGAGACCTTGAAAATGATACTTTTGAAATTGAAGATAGATATGATTCATATTGCGTGGAAAACATTAACGAAGACACAAAAAGACAAATCATCAGTTGTGACTATGTGGCAAGAATCATTGAAAAAGAAAATAATAAAGCAAAAAACAAAGTTGCAAAGGTCACTTTAGACCTAGACCAAGAAATGTAATTACACTACTTGCAAAATAGAAAAGCTTGAAAATTTTTATAAAGTAAATTTCAATAAAGCATTAAGAAAACTTTAAGTTACTCACATTTTTAATCAAATTTGTGGATAACACAAAAAGACGCGTTTGCGTCTTTTTTTATTTAACTATTTTGAGATAAAAAATCTAATTATTTTTTACTTAAAATCGCCTTTTTTCGTTTATTATTTCAATGCAACGATTGACGGTTTGATCTAATGTCTCATTCGAATTGTCGACAATTACAGCGTCATCTGCTGGAATCATTGCGCCGTGTTCCCTTTTTCTATCTTCTTCATCACGCTTTTTAATATCTTTCAAGACTTCTTCAAAAGTTGGGCAATCTTTCTGCCCTTTCATTTGCTCAAAACGCCTTTTTGCGCGGACTTCGTCGCAAGCGGTCAAAAAGAGTTTAACTTGCGCGTCCTTTAAAACCACTCGCCCAATGTCGCGACCTTCCATTATGCAGTCGTTATGTTTGGCAAAAGTTCGTTGAATTTCGCGCACCTTTTCACGAAGTTCGCCGTAGCCACTAACATATGGCGTCATATTGCTCACATTTTCGTTGCGAAGAATTTTTGAGTAGTCGTGATTATTTACAAAAACAACTTGCTTTCCGTCTATAAACTCCACTTTGACATTAAGCGAAGTCAACAGTTTCGCTATTTTTTCTATACTTGGTTCGCCCCTAAAACGCGACAAATATTCGCAAGTTATCGCGCGATAGACCATTCCAGTGTTGAATTTTTTTAAATTAAGGCGCCTTGACAACTCGTCCGCCAAACTCGATTTTCCGCACCCCGCGACACCGTCAATTGTGATATTAAACATATTTTTGTCCTTTTTTGCTCAAATTTTCACATAAAATTTATAAACTGTTCATACGCTTTTAATTGTCTAAAATATAAAAGTCTATTAACTGTAATTTGCTATACATAACTATTTTACAATCAAATTGCGCTTTTTCAAAACAAAAATCGTCAATTTCACTTGAATGCGCTATAAAGTTTGACTTGAACGGCACGAAAAGTATCAATTTTTCTTTTAAGTGGCGTAAAGTTTGACTTAAAACCACTTTTTGCCTAAAATAGAAATAACAATAAAAGGATTTTTTTATGAACACACCACATATAGACGCAAATATAAATGAAATCGCGCCAACAGTCATTATGCCAGGCGACCCATTGAGAGCCAAAAAAATGGCGGAAAAATTTTTAGACGACGCAAAACTCGTTAGCAAAACGCGTAATAATTTTTGCTACACGGGAACATATAAGGGGACTGCTGTTTCCATTATGGCAAGCGGAATGGGGTCAGGCTCAATGGGCATTTATTCTCACGAACTTTTCGATGTCTATAATGTCAAAAACATCATCCGCGTTGGAACAATCGGCGCGCTAAGCCCTACCCTTCACATTGGCGATTTGGTCGTTGGGCGCGAGATTGACACCGACTCAAACTATGCAAATATTTTACTTGACAATGCAACCAAAATGGAATGTTCAAAAAAGATTTTGAAAATAGTTACAAGCGTTGCGAAGGAAAAAAACATAAATATCGTTTTGGGAAAAATCTTTTCCACTGACACCTTTTATGCAAAAAAAGGAACAAACGAAAAGTTGGCGCAAGATGGTTTTCTTGGCGTTGAAATGGAAAGTTCGGCGCTTTATAAAAACGCGCTTGACTTAAAAAGAAACGCACTTTGTTTATGCACTGTAAGTGACGAAATTTATAGTGGCAAGGGCGCAACAAGTCTCGAAAGACAAAACAACTACTCAGAAATGTTTATATTAGCACTTGAAACGGCAACAAAACTCTAATTTTTGCGACCTTTTTAAACAAAAAATCTTGATTTTTCGACTTATTTAACCAAAGTTCTTAATTTTTCGGTTTTTTAAAAAAAGTTTTTGTTTCTTCGACATTTTTAAACAAAATTCTTAAATTTATGACATTTTAAAAAACATTTTGGCTTTCATTGTAAAAAAATTAAAACATTTTTATCGCCCACAAAGATAGGATAATTACTTGTAAAAGTGCTTAAAAAAGAGTAAACTAATTTTAGAAAAGGAAAAAGTCGTGAAAAACAACACCTATTTATTCATCTCAATATTGGCGCTCCTTGGCGGACTGTGTTTGCTTTTGTTTTATAAAGCAGATGTCTTTTCAATTGGGCTTATCCTTATGGGTGCAATTGGGACTCTTGCTGGGATGTTCCTTTTAATGAACCCAGAACAAAAGAAAAACGACAAAAAAAGTCCTGCGAGCCAAACACCCCTCGAGCCAAAGACCACAACATCTGGCGAGCACATTTGCGACCATTCGCATTGCGTAGCGTCAGTTCCCGTTCGTCCAAAACTCATTGACAACAAAGCAGTTTGCAAATACTGCAAGTGCAAATTTGCCAAAAATCTTGATAAATGCCCTTACTGTGGCGCGCCACAAAATAGTTAAAAATATTTATTGATTTTTCAATGTCACATCACTCAAATATAATAGCAAAAGCATAAATAGATTTACATTTATTTTAAAACGCGCGAAAAAAATTGACTAAAAAATCCGCAAAAAAAATAGAAATATTTAACTAAAAGACAAAAGAAACAAAAATGGTTAAAAGTTTTTACAAACAAATATCTATTTTAAACTTGCGTAAAACCTAAACGCGCAAAAATCATATAAAAGGATTAAAAAAATGACAAACAAAAAGACTTTCATCATCACGACATCGATAGTATGGGGATTACTTATAGGAATTTTCATTTTAGGGACAATTTTTGACCTTCAAATAAGCCAACTTTTTGTTGACCTTCCACGCGGAGAATATTATTCGGAAAACATTTTTGCCATTTTAGGCGAGATTTTAGGCGAGCAAGTTTTATACGGCTTTTTAACTTGTGCGTGCGCGATTATTTTCTTTAGATTATTGCGCTCCCCACTTGAAAAAAGGTGGCTAAACACTCTTCTTATGGTTGCAATGTGCGTTCTTGGCGCGCTTGTAGGCTTTTATTGCTTTTATAAAATGTCAAAATATATTGGTATTTACACCGATTTTGGCTTGACGGAATTTAGAGCGACGACGGTCGGCAAACTAGCGCTTTTTGCGATGTCGCTTGTTGTAACTTTTTGCATTTTCTTGTGTTTTATAAAGGTAAAACAAGAGACTTTGCAAGACCTTGCAAAATGGGCAATTTGGGTTTTGATTATTAGCGCCGTTTCAAACGCTTTCGTTCAAGGCTTAAAACTTTTCTGGGGCAGAACGCGTTTTAGAGCAATGAATTATATGAACGACACAGAATTTTCACACTACACAAATTGGTTTCAAATAAATAAAGACCGCTTTGCCGTCGTGGACGAAGTGCCTTTCCTAGACGACTTTTATAAGTCATTCCCATCGGGGCATTCGTGCGCAAGCGCAAGTATGTTTCTTCTTGTTCTTCTTCCTTGTTTTGTCAAAAGAACAAACACAACTGGTTGCAAAATCGCCCTTATGACAACCGCTTGTGTGTACACATTCCTTGTCACTTTATCTAGGATTGTTGCGGGCGCGCACTTTTTTACGGATGTTTTTGTTGGCGCATTTTCGACAATAATCGCGGTGTTTATTGCAAAATGGTTCTTCATTGAAAAGCGTTTTAGAAAAAATAAACAAGAAAAGACCACCGAAGAAAAATCCACTAAATAAGTAAAAACAAAATTAGTGTCAAAACAAGCATAATTGCAAGAATAGACACAATAAGTCCAATTATCCCGATTGATTTTCTGTTGAGCCTTGTCTGCAAAACGGCGAAAACAAAGGCGTACATCGACAAAATCGTCGAGACAACTATTCCGCTTAAAATGTAAATGACAACAATTAAAAGGTTGGAAAAACCCGCAAGTTCGAGATTTGCAAACTTGCAAACAAGCGAACAAACTCCAAGAAGAATGGATATAAAAGACAAAATAAGCGAAGTTCTACCATATTTTTTGATACTTTTTCTTTCATCTTCTTGTTTTTCTTTGTCAATATTATAGCCGTTTACAAGGTTGCGAAAAAGGAAAAATCCCGTCGCCTTGCCTATGCTATCTTGCGGATTGAGTTCGTTTTTGTTTTGTTCAATGTTCATATTATAGTTCCCTTTCACAACATATTTTGTGTAAAGAAAAGGGATAATATGCTTTTTAAAAGATGAAAATCCTTAAATATTTTTAGATTTTTTTGTAAAATACATTTTATAAAACAATTAAAAAAGGTTCTTTTATATCAAAAAAGGCACTCAAAAAGAGTGCCTTTTTTATAAGAAATTCTAAAAACTTAATTGCTCTTTTTAAGCGTTCAAATCAAAACGCTTACGCTTTATTTGCACTGCCATAAACATCGATTTTGTGCGCGACGAGATTTGCAACTTCCGTCATCCCAGCGCCCAAATATTTTCTATAATCAATGTTTGAATTGTTGTTGCCGATATATTCAAGAATGCCGACTAAAAGCGAAATCCTAATATCCGTGTCGCCGTTAATTTTGCAAATATGGTGTTTGCTTGCCTTGGCTAAAAGTTCTTCTGGAATGCCTTTTGCGCCTTGAATGTCGACCCCCATTTCAAGGAGTCTTGCAACATCGCGCGCTTCGACCCCGCTTGCTCCGTGCAAAACGAGTGGAATATCTGGGATAAGTTTTTCGATTTCTTCCAAAATGTCAAATCTCAACTTTGCTTCCCCGCTATACTTGTACGCGCCGTGCTTTGTGCCGATAGCAATTGCAAGGCTGTCCGTGCCCGTTCTTTCTACAAATTCCTTTGCTTGAATAGGCGAAGTGTAAAGGCTATCTTTATCTGCGACCTTTAAATCATCTTCAATTCCAGCAATAGAACCAAGTTCCGCCTCAACAAAAACACCCCTTTCGTGCGCATAGTCGACGACTTTTTTTGTTATCGCGACATTATCTTCAAAAGGCAACATCGAGCAGTCAATCATCACGCTATCAAACCCAATATCAATCGCCCTTTTTGCAATGTCAAAAGATTTGCCGTGGTCAAGGTGAAAACTGATAGGAACGCGACAATTTTTCCTTGCGCTCTCAATAATTCCCTTTAAATAGTCGTCACCCAAAAAAGCAATTCCCGACTCGCTCACTTGCGCGATAACTGGCGAATTTTTACTTTCCGCCGACGCGATGATTGCCTTTAAAACTTCGAGTGTTGCGAAGTTAAAAGCCCCGATAGCATATCCATTGTCGAGCGCGTCTTTAAGTAAATATTTTTTCATATTTTTCTCCTTACTACAAACCATTATAGATATATTTTAACTTATATTTTTTAAAAAGTTAAACTTTTTTCGCACCTTTATGTCACAAATAGCCCAAAATTGAACAATTTTTATCCCATTTATGCAAATTTACGACCTTTAACACCTAAAAGTATTTTTCTTTTTTTTTAGAATATAATATAATTTTGATATGAAGATTGATATTTTATTCCAAGTTGATAATAATTCAAACGACTTTTTTAGCGCGTTTTTTTCGTCCAAATTTTTTAAAACCACAACAAACGCAACCTACTACTTTTATGTAAAAGAAGGCGTTTCTCTCGATTTCTTAAAAGATGTTTCTTTTAGATACTCGATAAGAAAAAGTAAAAACGATTTTAACATAAACGACGCCTTTCTTGACTACTTAAAGCAAAATTCTTCGTGCGATGTTTTGCTCCTTGGCGACACAAAGGTTGCTAACTTGGGCAAACTATTTGAAAAGTGCTTAGAAAAAAATAAAGACGGCGCAAATATCGTCCATATTAAGAAAAAAAAGGAAAAAATAACGGGCTTTTTTGCGACTATCAAAGAAAAATTTGTCAACTTTTTTCTATCTCTCTACACCAACAAAAAAGACAAATTTAACATTCCAACTCTTGGACTGTTAGACAAAAATATTCTTGATATTTTAAGGGTACTCCCGCACAAAGCCTGTTTTTTGAAGAACACAAACGACTTCTACGGCTACAACGGGCGCACAATTTACATTCCTGATAGCACAAAATGCTACAAAGAAAATTTCCGCACTGTAACGCAAAGCTTAAAAACTATTTTCGTCTTTTTAGGCGTAAATCTACTTTCTGTCGCGGGAATAGTTTTAAGTGCCGTATTTTCAAAAATAATACTTTTGACATTATCAATTTTTTTGACACTTGGAAGTTTAGCGGGAATTGTCCTACTCATTCCAAAACATTTTCTCGATGTTAGGACAAAAAAACTAGGCGCAACTTTCGAAAGCATAAGTATCCAAAAAGATAAAGAAGTCCCACAATCAAAAGTTAACAGCAAGCAAAATAAAAAGAAAGAAAATTTAACAAACTCAAAAAGTAAAACAGTTAAAAAGCCTAGTAAAAAGAACATAGGCTCAAAAAATAAGGCGGTCAAAAAATCAAATTAAGCCAATTTTGTAGAAAAATATTTTGTTTTAGAAAAAATTTGTTATATAATTTAATTGTTTAAAATAGTTTTATGATTTCAATAAAAATTGTGTTTGCTTTGTGGCAAAATGGGCAAAATTTTATGTAAATCTTTAAAAAGACCTTCGATTTTGCTTTATCAAAAATTTCGGGTCATAAAACAAATAAAAAGGAGTTTTAATATGAAAACAAAAATAGGTATAAATGGTTTTGGGAGAATCGGGCGTCTCATTTTGCGTGTCGCGAGTGAAAGAAATGATGTCGAAGTTGTCGGCATAAACGACCCTTTCATCACGCCTGACTACGCGGATTATATGCTAAGATACGACACAATCCACGGATATTTTAAGGCGGATGTTTCGCACACGGAAGATAGCCTTATCGTTAACGGCAAAAAAATTAGAATGTTTGCCGAAAGAGAGCCAAACAACATTGACTGGAAAGGTTGCGGGGCGGAATATATCGCGGAAGCAACTGGAAAATTCACCGATATTACAGGCGCAAGTTTGCATTTTGAAGCAGGCGCAAAAAAGGTCATTATCACAGCCCCAGGCAAAGGCGGGGTGCCAATGTTTGTTATGGGCGTTAACGAAGACAAATACGAGAAGTCAATGAATGTCGTTTCAAACGCAAGTTGCACGACTCGCAAAAGTTGTTAATGACAAATTCGGAATCGTCGAAGGACTTATGACAACCGTTCACTCTGTGACCGCGACTCAACTTACGGTCGACGGGCCAAGCAAAAAAGATTGGCGTGGCGGAAGAGCGGCGACTTACAACATTATTCCGTCGTCGACAGGAGCAGCGAAAGCGGTTGGACAAGTAATTCCAAGTTTGAATGGCGTTTTAACTGGAATGAGTTTCAGAGTTCCAACTCTTGATGTTTCAGTAGTTGACCTAACGGTTAAACTCGCAAAACCTACAACCTATGACGAAATTAAGGCGGAAATTAAAAAACAAAGCGAAGGCGCAATGAAAGGAATCTTAGGATACACCGAAGAACCAGTCGTTTCAAGCGACTTCATCTCCGACCCACGCACTTGTATCTTCGACGCAAGCGCAGGCATAATGCTTAACAACACATTTGTCAAACTCGTCGCGTGGTATGACAACGAATGGGGATACTCAAACAAAGTCGTCGACCTTATCGCACATATGGCAAAAGTGGACAAAAAATAGTTTTTCCTCTAAAATTTTAATATCAAATTTTTATTTATAGTTAAAAAGGCTTTAAAAATCACAACACAAAAAGGCGGACAATAGTCCGCCTTTTATTTTTACTATTATACTTTTTTTCTTTATTTTTTGTTCTTTTCTTTACTTTTTTGCTTTTAATCTCTTTTTAGATTTTCTTCCGTCGTTTGATTTTCTTAATAAAAAACCATCTCAAAAAGCACAATATTTATAGAAAATATTTTATACTCCAAAAAATGTTCCATTCAAAGAAACATTATATTTCAAAAAGCCACTACAAACTTTTAATAAAGTTGTTAAGCAATATTCGTTGTTGCTCTGTTAAATTTGAGACATCAATCATAACTGAATCATCCGCAAAAAATTCACTTAAAGTAATATTCAATCCTTGACAAATATAACTAAGGTACGCAACGGTTGGACATTTTCGCCCTGCTTCAATATCGTTCAAATATGTTGGCGCAACGCCCGCTAAATTCGCAAGCGTATTTTTCTTAAGTCCCCTTACTTCCCTTAACAACTTAATTCTTTTACCTATTTCTTCTGGTTCCATTATTCAATTTCTCCGCTATAGTTTAAATTTAACATCAGTATAATTTATTTTTTTTAAATAATTTGCAACTATAGAGTTGACAAATGCTATCTTTAGTGCTAAGATTAGTATGTGGGAAAAGAAAAGGAATAATCAAATATTTGTTAGGTGCACAAAAAAAGAGACGCTCAAATTTTAATTTGTTTTGTTTTTTAAAGCGTCTAAAAAATATATTGCGTTTTGTATGTTGTTTTAAAGTTAAGCGATATATTAAAAACTAATTTTCCAACCCAAGCAAATAGTCGGTAGAGACACAAAAGACTTGTGCAAGCCTTATTATATAACTAGCCTTTGGTTCGTTTGTGCCTTTCTCCCAAAAGTCAATCGCTTTTTGAGTGACGCCAACGCGTTTTGCAAGTTCAAGTTGCGATAAGTTATTTTCCTTTCTTAATTCGTAAATTCTTGTAGAGATTCCCATATAATTATTTTAGTAGAAATTTACTTAAATATGTTGACAAAGTAGAAATCTACTTGTATAATTATAGTAGGATTGAAAAAGACGAATCCCCTTTTTCCAATCCTTTTCATTCGGGTATTATTGTGAAGGAAAATTCAAAAAAAATTTTTGAATAATCTCTTTTCAACCTCATTCCTTTGCAATTTTACTAAAAAGCACCACGCAAAGTGGTGCTTTTTATTTTTGTTTTTCTCAAAAAACTTATAAAGTTAAAATATGTTTAAAAATTAGGCTTTGCTTTTTATTTTGTCTAATAAATTGCTATTAAACATTTTAATAACTTATTTTTAGCCCTGTCCCTTTTAAAGTCAATCGCGAATTTAACCTAGACATTAAACTTAAACAAGACGACATCCCCGTCTTGCATAACATAATCTTTGCCGACAGACAAGACTTTTCCTTTTTCTTTTGCGTTGTTGAAACTTCCAAGTGCGACAAGGTCGTCATATTTGACGATTTCCGCGCGGATAAAGCCTTTTTCAAAGTCGCTA
>CAKVCH010000005.1 GCA_934725745.1 uncultured Clostridia bacterium
GTATTATATAAGTCAATTTGTTCGGCATCTAATAGTCGATATAGATTGTTTTCATAGGCATCGGCTTTTGCAGACACATTTCCAGCCACAGGGGCACACCATTGGGACAACATCAAAAATGTATTATATGAACTTCCTGTTACATTCCATTTATCATTCGCATCAACTCCAACAGTGTTCCCAAGTGGGTCAGCATCTCTATTGTGTGTTCTGTATGCAATTTGTTTTGGAGAAAAACGCAGAGTGTTTTTTGTGTTGTTGTCCAACTTGTCTCTTAAAACTGAAGTTTCAGACGCACTTGCAGTCGCATAAGCCCAGCAAATATCGGTGTTCTCTTGGTCAAGATTTGGGGTTACGATATCATAATCACAACTGTTATATTTTTCTAGACTGGCAATTTCATCAATAGTTTTTGTGTTAAGTGTGATTACATTAGATATTGGGTCAGCGAAAACAATATCACGCTTAATTATGGTTGTAAAACATGATAAAAGCAATATTAACATTGTTAAAACAATAACTATTTTCGTTTTTTGTCTTCCAAGACTTGTTTTCATAATACAAAGTTAACATATTTTGCTATTTCGAGCAAATAAAGATTGATAGTTTTAAAACTTACATAATAAAAGACAATGAACAATGAAAAATTTCCTTTTGGCTTAGTTTCAAAAATTTTTGACAAAAAAGTATTTTTTTGGATTTTTCACAAAAATTGAAAAGTTTAATATCATAATATTAGGCGATAAAACGCCGATTATCCGAGAAAAATCTTTAAACTAACTTTTTTAAGTTGCATATAGGAAGAAAATAAATAAAAGTTTTAGCGAAATTAGAAATTTATCAGGCAAATTAAGAAGAGAAAGTTTAACAAATATAATGCTTTAAATAAAAAAGGAACAAAAATGTCTAAGATAGAAAATCAATCGATTTTGACATCTAAATATCAGTTGCCAGACCTGAGCGAAAAAGAACTTGAAACAAAAAGTACGATTTCGACGACAGAATATATGACCGACTCTTTTAGTAAGGTTAGGTCGTCAGCCAAATCGTATGGAATGGCAGATGAAGAAATTATCCAAACATTGACCCTGACAAACAATAGTGAATACGACATCACTGTAACCGACATCAAAGAAACAATTAGTAAAGCGGGAAGTTATAAACCAGGCTCTGTGACTGTTGACGGGGTAGAAAAACCTGATTTTGACCTAATGGCGGGTTTTGCGCTTGAAAGTCCAATCACAAAAAACGGCGGAGAAACAGTCATCACTTATGTCTTGACCATTTCAGACGCACCATCAACAGATGTGGTCAATGCTCAATCGACTATAACTTATTCTGTAAACGAGCGTGACGACTTAACTGAAAACACCAACGCAGTTGACATTTCAATCGTGACAGAAAAACTCGTCTTTACAAAAACTTCCGATAAATCTGCAGTTATTAAAGGCGAAACGCTTGTCTTTGTGCATGAAATCAAAAATGAAGGCACTACAAAAAATACAGAACTCTTCTTTAAGGATGAACTCCCAGCGGGTGTCACATTTGATGCAGGTTCAGTCAAAATTAACGATGTTGTGAACGCAGATGCCGACCCAGCAACTGGATTTAGTTTGGGCGACCTTGATGTCGGCGCAACAGTCAAAGTTGAATTTAGTGTAACGGTAAATTAGATGAAAATATTAAAATTTCAATCAACAATTTTTTTTACTAGAGACGGGGAAAGGCGCAAATGTAAAAGTAACGCCTTGTATATTCCGTGTATGGAAAAACGAGTGACGACGACAAAAAGCGTTGCCTTTAAAGGTTGTCAAAAAATGATTTATCCAGAATGTATTGACTTTAAAAGCGCAAAAAAGGGCAACAAAAGTTGTGTTTGTCCGTGTGAAACTACGCAAAGAAACAAAAATTGTTTAAAATCCACAAAAAAAGATTGAAATTTTTGATTTTTCTACAAAAATCCTTGTCTATTTTTAGGGCAAGGATTTTTTATGCAAATTGCATTTTTAGTTGTTAGAGTCTATGTTTTTTTTACTAGGCAACCCATATATATACTTTAAAACAAATTTTGGTGGCGGATTTAGAGTTTTATTAAAAAGTCTGAAAAGTCAAGAAAAAAGCCTTGACATTATCTATTATTTGTGCTAAATATATAGTAACACTCGAAAAAGGGGTGTTAATTTTTTGAAAAAGGGTAAGTTATTATGAGAGATAGAATTACACTCGCTTGTCAAGAATGCAAACAAAGAAACTATGATACTTATAAAAATAAAAAGAACGATCCAGACAGGATTGAGATGAAAAAGTATTGCAGATTTTGCAAAAAGCATACAGAACATAAAGAAACAAAGTAATTTTGCTTTTTGAAAACTAAATGTGAAATTTCTTTTATTTCACGCTTTTAAAGGTTACAGTAGGCAGTTTTGCGGTCAATAAGGAGTTTTTTGTATGGCAAATAGCGAAGAAATCAAACAAGAGAACTTGGAAGAAGTCAAACAGGAAGGTTTGGAACAAGAAGTTAAGCAACAAGAAGGTTTGAGTAAAAAAGAACTTAAAAAACAAGCCAAACTTGAAAAACAAAAAGAAAAAGAAAAGCAAAAACAAAAACAACAAAAGGCTAATGCTAAAAAAGAAAAAAAACCAGGACTTTTTAGAAAATTAAAAGAGTCGTGGGGCGAACTTAAAAAAGTTACTTGGCCAACATTTGGAAATGTCGTCAAAAAAACGGGCGTTGTTATTTTGGTCGTTTTGTTGTTTACGGTTGTTTTGTTTGGAATTGAATATGGGCTTGGTAGTCTTTATAGACTTCTTTTAGGTTAATGTGAGGTGGAATGTGGAAGGAGAATTGGAAGCAAAATGGTATGTTTTACACACATATTTGGGGTATGAACAAGTCGCAAAGGACAACCTTGAAGTTGTTGTGAAAAAATATAACCTTGAAGACAGAATTTTTGATATAGTCATTCCTATGGAAGAGACAATCGAAGAAAAAAATGGCAAAAAGAAACTTGTTAGTAGGAAACTTATGCCTTGCTATCTCTTCGTAAAAATGAAATATGGTGACGACCTTTGGCACAATGTCACTCGTACTCGTGGAATTACGGGCTTTGTTGGCCCAAAAGGTAGACCACTTGCGATGACGGAAGACGAAATTAGGAAAATGCACCTTGAAAAAGTCAATGTTGATGTAAATGTCAAACCAAACGACAAAATTGAAGTTATTGACGGACCACTTTCGTCACTTGTCGGGACGGTTGTTAGTGTTGACGCGGAAAATCATAGATGCAAAGTCAGCGTTGAGATGTTTAGCCGTGACACATTGGTCGACTTAGACTTTTCACAAATTAGAGTTGTGTAATAGGGCAAATCTTGCTTAATTTAAAAATTTTTGTAAGTTTTTATTTGTTTTTACCTTATTGTGAAAAAAATAAGATTGCAAAAAAATGTTTGAAATTTAGAACAAATTTTATTTGGTAATTCCTGCTTTACGCAGTGTTACAAGGTCAAAATTGTTTTATCGCAGTTTTGGCGCACTTTTAGGGCAACCTAAGAGAAATTTTAGTGGGCAACCGCTAAAAATGTGGGAGAATGTAAATTTTCTATGCGTTCGACAAACCACTTATGCCAATCGGGAGGGAAAAATGGCAGATAAAAAGGTTAAGGCAGTTGTAAAGTTGCAACTTCCAGCCGGCAAAGCAACCCCAGGACCACCAGTTGGTTCCACACTTGGACCACACGGGATTAACCTTGCTGGATTCACAAAAGAATTTAATGACAAGACGGCAGATAAGGTGGGATTTATTATTCCAGTAGTCGTCACAATCATGGAGGATAGGTCTTTCTCTATGGTTCTCAAAACGCCACCAGCGGCAGTTTTGATTAAAAAAGCGTGCGGAATAGACAAAGCGAGTGCTGTTCCAAACAAAACAAAAGTCGCAAAAATAACTAAGGCACAAGTTAGAGAAATCGCTGAAACAAAAATGCCAGACTTGAACGCTTCATCTATTGAAAGCGCAATGTCTATGGTCGAAGGCGCTGCTCGTAGCATGGGTGTCGAAGTGGTTGACTAATAGGGGGCATAAAGATGAAAGTAGGAAAAAGATATAAAGAAGTTAGTGCCCTTGTTGACAGAGCAACTGTCTATGAACCACAAGAGGCAATGGATTTGGTCATAAAGACCGCTAATGCAAAATTTGATGAAAGTGTCGAACTTCATGTTAAACTTGGTGTTGACGGAAGAAGTGCTGACCAACAAGTCAGAGGCACTGTTGTTCTCCCAGCGGGAACAGGCAAAACAAAGAGAGTTCTTGTTATTGCGAAAGGCGATAAGGCTGATGAAGCAACTAAAAATGGTGCAGACATTGTTGGCGCTGAAGAAATTATCGCTAAAATCCAAGGCGGATGGCTTGATTTCGATGTTTGTATCACAACCCCAGATATGATGGGATTTGTCGGCCGTGTTGCTAAGGTTTTGGGACCTAAGGGACTTATGCCAAACCCAAAGAGTGGAACTGTTACTATGGATGTCAAAAAGGCTATTAGTGATGTTAAGGCTGGTAAAGTCGAATATAGACTTGATAAAACTAACATTATCCATGTTGGAATCGGCAAAGTCAGTTTTGGAACTGAAAAACTTATGCAAAACTATGACGCTATTATGTCCGCAATTGTTAAAGCAAAACCTGCTGCAAGCAAGGGAACATATTTAAGAAGTATTACTCTTTCTTCCACAATGGGACCTGGTGTAAGAACAACTTACAAAGTGTAATTGTTTTGACAATTTAGTTTAATTTGATTCTTTTGAAGAAAACACAGGTTTCTTTAAGTAAAACTACTTTTAGGGGCTTGTGTTTTTTTTGTTTGAATACTACTTAACCTTGCTTCAAATTTTAGAGACTTGTTTTTTTTAGTTTGAGTATTACTGTGCTTTAAAATAATTTAATCTTAATAATTTGTCCTTTTAGAGAAAGTATGATATAAATATATTAAAGAAATAAAGAAAAATAGATTTGTTTAGATAATTTTTTTTATTAAAAGGTAAAGTTTTTTAAAATTAGATAATATCAAGTAGAAAGATGTTAAAGATTTTATATATATTTATTTTTGTCTTAAAATATTAGTCCTATGAATGTAGAATAAAAAGTGGAGAAAGATATGGAAAAAGATCAATCAGAGAGAAATTATGGTATAGAATGGCTAAGAATGTTATCAATGCTTATGGTTGTTATAATTCACATAAATGGTTCTGGTGGAGTGATAGAAAATTCTAGCGGTACAAATTTTTGGCTTTTAAGTAACATTCTTCACGCTTTGTGTGTTATTGCGGTCAATCTCTTTGCCTTGATAAGTGGATATTTATATTTTAATAAGAAAATAAAACTAAAAAATATTTTTAATTTATGGTTAGAGGTTTTCTTCTATTCTGTTGGAATTGCTATTATTTTCTACCTTTTAAAACTAGAAACATTTAGTTGGAAATCTTTTTTAGGTTATTGTTTGCCAATAACAAGCGGAAAATATTGGTATTTTACGGCTTACTTTTACTTGTTCTTGCTTATGCCTTTATTAAACATTGTGATAAATAAAACACCTAAAAAATTCTTAATAGTGATTACCGCTATTATTCTAATTGCTTTTACGACTTATTCTCGTATAAATGTTCATTTTAGCGCAGTTGATAGACTTTCAATCGAAAGTGGTTTTTCTACAGTGTGGCTTGCGACTTTGTATCTAGTTGGGGCAATAATAGCAAAATATAACATCGGAGTAAAATTTAAAAACCAAGAAGTTAAACCATATTTCTATTTGTTGTTTTTCTTGTTTAGTGTCGGGTTGTCGCTTTTGTTCGGATTTGTTGTCTCAAAAATCAACGGAAGACCTTTAATAGTCGTTGAATCTTACAATTCAATATTTAATGCTATAAGCAGTATATTCTTTTTTATATTTTTTGTTAGAAAAAAATTTAAACCAAATAAAATCATTTCTTTTTTAAGTAAAATGTCTTTTGGCGTTTATTTGATACATGAAAATAGAATTGTTAGGGCTCATTGTGTTTTAAATAGGTTCGGATTTGTATTGAATTATCATCCATTTGTTTCGTTACTTATTTTAATTGGTTGTGCGATTGCAATTTATTTGGCTTGTTCTATAGTGGAATTTTTAAGGCAGATGCTTTTTAAGGTGTGTAGAGTAAATAAAGCAACAGACTGGGCTGATAAGAAACTTTGTTCTTTTTATGATAAAATAAAGATTGAAGATAGTGTCGCGCCAAACTTTGTAAAAGAAGATAATATGGAAAATGCAAATAGTGAAGAGCCTATTAAAGAAGAATCTTTTACCGAAGAAAAAAATATTAGCAAAGAAAACGACCTTTAAAAAGCAATATTGACATTGTGACCTTTGTATGTTATGATTCATATATAAAAAGGGGTAGAAGATGAGCAAAAAAGATACATCTACGATAAAAAAATATTTTGATGATATGGTTGAAGCAAGAGCGAGCGAGAAAAAGTTGACTTTAAAGGATAGATTGCGTGAAGCGTCGTATGTTTCTGGCTGTTTTGTGGCTGGAATAGTTGCTGGAACGATTGCTGGAAATATCATTAGAAGTGGAATAAACAATGATACAAACTATGTTAAGCAACAAAAAGCGCCTACGGCTATTGAAATCAACGAACCATTAGCGACTAGGCTTGAAGTTGACCAAAAGAGCATTTTTGGCGAAAAATATATTGTTGAAGAGTCCATTACTCGTCTTGGGAAGAATTCAATGAATACACCTTCTAATTATGAATCTTCTAAAAATTCTAAGAAAGTTAACTACAAGGTCTTGAGCAAGGAAGAAAGAGAGTTTTAGAGTAAACATTTTGGGGTGGAATGGTGCTAAAACGCTTTTAATGCTATGAAACGGTTTTGAAAAGATTTTTAAGATGTAATTTTAAAATTGAGCGTAAAAATTATTCGATGTGAAATTATTAAAGGCGTATCATACGATTGGTTTAAGTAAAAAACTAAAATTAACATCTTTATCGCCCCAAAGGTTACTCTTTGGGGCTATTTGCTTTTTTAAAGGGCTAAAAATTTAGGAAAAAGGAGAAAGGATGGACTCAAAGGAAGTCGCAAGCGCGTATAATAAGGTTTTGCAAAATAGGGGATATATGAATGGTTTGTACAACCAAAGTTGCGACCAAAATGATGTGCTTCGCACTCTTAGTGGAGTACTAGAGTGTCTTGTCGCGTCGCGAAAGTTTACACCTAATGAATATTTAAAAAATCCATATATGGTTTTGCGTTACCTTTATTTTTGCGGTCTAAATAATGACAAAATCGAAGAAAATATCTTTTCAAATCCTATTTTATGCCACGCGTTTAATGGCGATAACTATGAAAAGGTTTTGCAATATGGACTAGGGGATTATCGTGTTTTGGATAAAAAATATCTAAGAATGATGGATGAAATAGAGTCTGCTTTTGAATCGCTTGACACATATTATCATTTTCAACTTAACAAAAGAAACGAGTTTTTTGCGGGGTTCCCTGGGTTTGCGGAAATGGAATTTGTTACCAAAAATAGTCCAGAGCGCCATTTTTTGGGTATTTTTAATCAAAAAATCGCACAAAGCGAGCCAATTATTATGGGTGAAACTAAAAAAGGATATTATACAAGAGTTATTGACCATAAAATTGACGCACTTGAAAATTGTCTTGATAAGGATAGATTGAAGTGCATTGGACACAAAATTGTTAATAAATTTTGTTCAAAACGACCCATTCTTGCTCTTTTTGACGCCGTTTCAAAGGACGGAGAGTATAATCTTATTACTCGCGATTGTATGAAATGCAAGGATATGCCCATAAAGGAATACATCTTTTTACAATCAGATAGAATTTTGAACCCAACCGAAGCGTTTAGTCGTTCCACTTGTGGAAAAAATTTGACCGACCTTGATGATATGGGGATTTATGATTCAATCGTGCCAGGGCACGCGCTCGGGCTTGTTGAAATGCCAGATTCCTACGAAATTAAGCAATATTTGGCGTTTATTCGCGGGTGTGAGTGGGGAGATTTGATTGATTTTCATTCGGGCAAGAGAGTTTATATCGATGATTTTATAAGAAAAAGAGAAATTGATAAAAGTGGACAAAATGATAATTTGATTCCATTAAAGGAATATAAACAAAGCACTGAAATTGATATTTTAAGTTTTTTTGAAAACAAAAAATTGGTTGAAAGTGAAATGGAAAATTATCAAAAAAGAAGTAGGCTTAAACTAAAACTTATTGACAGTTCTAAACAAGGGGTGAACTTACTTCAAAAGGAAGAAAATGTCGTAGAAAGGGTGGCATTTTCAAAAAAATTAAGTACTCGTGTTGAAAGTTGCAATAAAGATGAGCAAGTTTTAAAGCAAAGGATTGAAAAAATAAAGTCTAATGTTTTAAAGGAAAGCGAAATGAGTTTATAGGCTTTTTTACGGGGAGTTTTACAAATACGGGCTAAGTTGGAGTGGTAGGCTGTTGCGTTAAAATGTGAGCGGATGACTTTAAAAAAAAGAGACTGAAAGGGTGAATTTATACGGTGTGTTACGGCGATTCTAAAATTTTTAAAAATTTGCGTAATTTTATGAAAAAATTATTGACAAATTATAAATAACTTGTTAATATAGTATCGTCGTAAAGATATGGGGGTATGGCTCAGTTGGCTAGAGCATCTGCCTTGCACGCAGAAGGCCGTCGGTTCGAGTCCGACTATCTCCACCAAAGAGCATTGCTCTTACGACCTTTTTGGTCTACATAATGGAATGTAGCTCAGCCGGTTAGAGCACCACCCTGATAAGGTGGGGGTCGGTGGTTCGAGTCCACTCATTCCAACCAACTTGCAAGTGTTTGGCGCTAGCCAAACACTTTTTCTTTTACAAAATTGAGCGTTGAAAGTTTACTTTCATAAGCGAAATTATGAAAAAGAAAAGTAGTTTGCAATGCAAACTTGCAAGTTGAATGTGAGAGCGGATGAAAACCACAGTTTGAAAAATCCCCCGAGCCTTATATCGTGCGTCAGCACGCTATAAGGTGGGGTCTACCGCTTTTACCTTATGAAAATTTGCACTTTGCCAAATACATTGCATTTGTGTGGGCACCACCCTTAACGGGCTAAAGGCCCCAAAATATTTGGTGCCTTTTAAGGTGGGGGTCGGTGGTTCGAGTCCACTCATTCCAACCAAGTAAAGTAGGTTACACCTACTTTTTTTGTTTTTTTAACTTACACCCACACGAGCAATTCATTGCTCATTTGACGAAGGCAAGTCTTATCAGGGCTATTATCGTGCGAAAGTGCGTTGTAATGTGGGGTGCTTATTTCGTTTATACTTTTAAAAAAAAATGGTTAAAGAAAATAGGGAGGGGAAGAACTATTGACAACGGGGCGGGGGTGTGATATAAAGACGGTATGGATGATAGTAGTTATGTTTTGACATTGTATTCAAAGTATATGGAGCAATGTTTGTCGGATTTTATGGTGAGCGGGAGTACTTTTGCGGAGTCTGCAAGAAGAGTGTTGCTCAACACACATACTTCTTGTGGTGTCAAAGAATTTTTGGGTGATATTTTTCCAGCTACAATTTCAATGTTGATAAAAAATGCGCTTGTTTATCAAGCGGAAATGTTTAAGAGTATGGACCTAGATGAAGCGTTGCCTGATTTTAAAAAACTTTTAGATGGAGTTAAAAGTAAGGTTGCTACGCAAAATAAAACAATTGGGAATGCGCAATTGTACAAATTGATTAGAGAAGCACTAGTCCACACGGACACGGAGCACCCAAATTTTCAAATTGCGGGAATGGGCAAATTTAGCTTGAAATTAAAGCCAAAAGGGCAACTTGAAATCAATTTGATTCTGAATAATACGGAAATGATGAGTATCGTTTCGGTCTTTAATTTAAATCTTGACGACTCAACTTATCATATCAAAATACACGAAGCCGACCTGCAAGACGCAATTGATAAAAAAAAGGTCAATAAAAATAATATTGACGATTTTATTTCTCTTACGCGCGAGCAAAAAGCGGTTGATTTTGACGATTATCAAAGAGAAACGCTCCTAGACTACTTTTATAGATATAACGACCTTTTAAAAATGCGATATGGCTTTGGCTCTGGAAAGGGTGAACTTTTGATGTCAAGACTGCCTTGTAAGGCGAATGCGAATAACTTATTTATGAGTAATCTTAGGTCGATTCTTTACCTTTCAAAGTTGTCAAAAAATTTAAATATGAATTTTGAGCAATTTGAGCAATATTTTTATGATTACAGCACGAAAAACAATGTTCCTATGCGTGAATTTTTGACTGTTAACCCATATTTTGATGTCGTCTACAATTTGATTGTTGGAACATTTGCAAATGTTGCGACGACTGTAAATAAGTCCGAATTATGTTCCTATGTGAATAATGCTGGCATACAAATTGACGAAAATACGGCTAACCATTTAAGAAATTCGTTGGCGCACGGAAGATATTTTATTAACGGAAAAAATGACGCGACAGTTGAATTTTATGACGGCAAAAATACTGAAAGTTTAACCCATTTTGAGTCGCTTAATATTAGAGATATAAACAAAGTTTTAGTTACACAAATAGATGCCTATGACGAGAAATTGTCAAAAAGAGAAGAAGAAAGGTCTATGTGATAAAAAACTTAATTTGGTTAATAAAAATTGAAAGACTAAAATAAATAATTCAATGATTTGTGAATAGTTATTTATAAATGAATAAAAAAAAGGATCGTTATTAGCGTTCCTTTTTTGTATGTTTATTTGTGGTGCTTATTCTTGTCGCGAATCTATATGTTTTTTTTAAAACGCGACAAAAATATTTTGACAACGGTGGGTAGTGTAAATAAGTTATTTTACTTTTTCCAGCGCTTTAGAGTAGGGAAAAGCTTTTCGTAAAACGCTCTCATTTCATCGTTTGTCATTCCCGCTTGCGCGCCGAATTGAGAGCACATATCAATGTATTTTTCCATACTTACATCGTCAATAAATTTGCCTTCTTTAAAACAATATTTACAATAATCTTGATTAAGGCTTCCGTCTAAATTTGAGCCCAATTGATTATCGTTTTCTATTGGCATTCCACAACTTTGACATATTTTTCCCATAATGTATCTCCTATAATGCTCATTTTATGTTTTTTAATAATTAAAGTCAAGGAAAAGTGCTTTTAAAAGTTTTATAAACTTAATTTGTTTTCACCTTTTTATCATTCAAAAATAAGGCTTAAAAGTGGTCAAGGAAAAAAATAAGGACATTGCAATGAAAATTGGCTCTTAAAAGTTTTAGGTAAAACTATCTTTTTTCACAGTTTTGATTTTGAAAAATTTATGAAATATTCTATAATAACCATAATAAGGTGGCGGAAATGAAAGTTGAAATTAGTAAAACTTGTTGCTTGTGTTATGGGGCAAAAAGGGCGTTAGATGAGGCTATTAAAAAGGCGAAAGAAGGCAAAAAGGTTGTTCTTTTTAAAGAACTTTTACATAATAAACGGGCAGTTTCAGTCTTAAAAAAGTTGGGGGCGGAGCAAAAGGACGGTCTTAGCGACTTAAAAAGTAACGAACTTGTTGTTATTCGCGCGCACGGAGAGCCAAAAGAAACATTTGATTATTTAAAAACTCACAACATCGAATTTTTAGATTGCACTTGCCCGAATGTTAAGGCGATAAATTTGCTTGTTGAAAGAAAAGATGCGGAAGGTTACAAAATTATAATCATCGGAAAATATGGGCATAAAACGAATAAAATGCACCCAGAAGTTTACGCAACGAGCCATTATTGCAAAAATCCTATTTTGATAGAAGATGAAGAAGAAATTGATAATATGGATTTGTCTTTTTCAAAATATTTCCTTGTTGTTCAGACAACTTTTTCGAGTGCCAAGTCAAAGGTCTTTATAGAAAAAATAAAAGCAAAAATAGAAGATGCGGGAAAAATTTTTGAATATCGCGACACAACTTGCAACGCGCAACATCAGATTAACGATGATTCAAAAAAACTCGCCAGTAAAGTCGACAAAATGATTGTTGTAGGCGGGAAAAATTCAAGCAACTCGGTTGAACTTTTCAATAACCTTTCA
>CAKVCH010000006.1 GCA_934725745.1 uncultured Clostridia bacterium
AAGTGGAACTGCCTAAAATTATTGAAGCGCACAAAGATGCAACTTTCGTTATTGATCCACCGCGAAGTGGCGTGGATAAAGGGACCCTTGATTTGCTAAAAAATTGTAGAGTTAAACGCATTATATATGTTTCGTGTAATCCATATACATTAAAGCAAAATTTGGTCTATCTAAATGATTTGTATGAAGTTGCCGATTTTGAAATTTTTGACCTTTTCCCGCAGACTTTTGACATTGAAAGCCTTGTAGAACTAAAATTAAAGTGACTTCGGCAAGGTCTTGCTTAATTTTTTGACAATTTAAACTCGTTTTGATAGAAAAAAGGTTTAAAATTAAAATAGACTTAATTTTTTGGTTGAAAATTCTATATTTAATTTCAAAAGGATAAAACGTTTTATATATTTAGTAAAAATTGACATACAAAAAGGTCTTTTTGCACTCTTAAACTTGCTTTACAAATTTGAAAGCGTAGGGTATAATATGGATATGGAAAACTCTTTACTAGTCGCAAAATCTTTTACAGTATTTGGGCGAGAAATTTCTTTTTACGGGCTAATCATATCAATTGCGATGCTCCTTGGCGTGGTTGTAGCGGTTTATATCGTAAAAAAGAAAAAGTACAGCGCAGATATGCCAATAAATATTGCACTTTACGCTTTGCCTTGCGCGATTGTGGGGGCAAGATTATATTATTGCGCTTTTCATGGCGTGAGCGACTTTTGGCAAATTTTCCGAGTTTGGGAAGGCGGAATGGCGATTTATGGCGGGGTGATCGGTGGATTTTTGGGAATTGTGCTTTGCTCTAAAATACATAAATATTCACTTCTTGAATGTTGTGACCTTGCAGCGCCTTGCTTGATTTTGGGGCAGGCGATAGGAAGGGTTGGGTGTTATTTTGCGGGTTGTTGCTACGGCGTTGAAACGACCGACCCTATGCTTATGTTTTTTCCGCTCAGTGTTCAAATAGATGGCGTTTGGCATTTAGCAACATTTTTTTATGAAAGTTTTATTGACCTTTTAGGATTTGTAATATTGTTTACTTTGACGCACAAAATAAACACAACAGGCGTCATAACTGCGGGATATTTTATCATTTACGGCACTGCGCGCGCGGTTCTTGAAGCGTTCCGTGACCCAGCGGAGTGTTTGATGATAGGTAATTTGCGTGTTTCACTACTATTGAGTGTTTTTCTTGTTGCACTTGGTGGCGTGTTACTATTTGTTGTTTTAAAAAAGAAAGAAAAAGGACAAAAAGCAAATGAGTAGTTTTAAGATTGTTAAAAAGGGATACAGTCAACTTGAAGTCGACAGTTTTATTGAAAGAATGAAAAACGACTACGAGTCAAGGCTTGCCGAACAAAAAGATAGAATTTTTTATTTAAAAGACCAATTGGAAAAATTGACAAATTCGTCGGATAGTGACCTTATGACGTCGCTTTTGTCTGCCGTTGAAAAGGCAAAACTTATCGAAAATAGTTCAAAAAACATCTACGAACTTGAAACTAAAAAATTAAATTTATTGTATGCAAAAATGGAAAATTTATTGAAGGACGAGAATGCGTCAAATAACAAAAATATAAAAATGGAACTTTTAAACACAATTCAAGATTGTAGGCGCTCGCTACAAAACAACATTGAAATGCAATCAAAAAATATGAAAGAAAGTTCCAGTGGGGACCCAGTTAGAAGACTTCTTTCTAAAATGATGAATGCCAAAAAGATTGTTGTTGACGAAAATGATATTGAGTTAAAAGAGTCTGAGCCTGTTAAAGTTGCAAGAAAAGACACTCAAGAAACGGCAATAAGACCAGTTGAATCAAAAAAAGAAGTGAAACGCGAGACGCCTGAATTTGAAAAGTTTTTGTCAAGCGATACGCCTTCTTCAAATGGAACGAACTTTGAAAGTATTTTATTTGCACCAAACTCTGATTTGTCGCCAAATGAGTCGGGCTTCGACTTGAAGGAAGCGGTTAATCCAAAAGAAGATTTGGACGAAATAATGAAGGCTTTTGACTTCTATAACGACATAAAAAGTGATGATAAAAAGGCAAATTAGGGAAAAATAGCAAATTTTTCTAATTTCAACCTAAAATCAACATAAAAATTATTTTTTAGTCTGTAAAAAGATATTAGGGCGAAAAAGTGTCTAAGCAATTATTGAAAAATAAAAAACTAGTTAAAATGAATGAATTTTCAATTTAACTAGTTTTTTTTGTCTCAAATATCATTTTTTTGTGGACTCTCGATGCTTTGATTGGGATTGCTTTTTATGTTTCTATATTTAAAAAATGGAACTCTGGTTTTGGTCGGGAAAATCTCTTAGCGACGCGCAATTTAATTAAAAACATACAAATATGCGTAGAAAATTGTGCTTGGAAGTTGCTCCGCCTTGTCTTTTTCAAGGTCGCCAAAGATTTGCTTTAAAATTTCTTTTTTGTCAGCACTTTCAACGTGCTCTAACTCTTCTTCAAATATTTCTTTGTAATTTTGCATATCTTCTTTTATTTCGTTAAGTTTTTTCTTTTTTGTTCTAAGGAGTAAAGCGTTTAAAGTCATAAGTAGCAATTTTGAGATGAAATCTTCTTGAAGAGTAGATGTTGAGTTGGAGTTAAAAACTTTTGAAATGATTTTTACAATATCATATTTTCTAGTTTCATATTCAATATTAAAATCGTACATCAAGTCGATTTTTTGTATATATTCGCCCAATTTTTGATAAAAATAGAGTTTTGCAAATGATGGATAGCCTTTTGTGTTTGGGAGTATCTCCTTTTTAATAAATTTTGACAACTCTTTTTTGAGTTTTTCACTATAATCCCGTTTTGCGCCTTGGTTTTTGGAAGGTATCTTTCGTATTCTTTTGATGTAGTCAGAGACGGGAACAATTTGATTGTGTTTTAGATCTTCATAAAAAACAAAATATTCTTCTGAAAGTAGGTCTTTGAGCCTTTTTTCGTATTCATCAATTTTTTGCTTTTTTTGTTTGCCTGCAAGAAGGGGGAGAGATGCGTATAGTTTATCAAGTGTAACTTTTATAACTTCTTGCGCCTTAATATTGTATGGATATTTGTGGACAAAATCTTGGTTTTCAAAACTAAATTCGTAATTTTGCATATTGTAAACGGTTTCTTTGCCTTGTTTGTTTACTGTAATGACGCCGACTGGACGGGAAATGTTGTCTTGTTCTAGCCTTTTTGCGACTGGAAAACATAAAAGTAGGTTTAAGCCTATGAGTTTAAAAACTGGGGGCAAGATTAAAATGTCGCTATCCCAATTTTTGAAATTTTTGTAGTATTTTTTTTGTAAATACATTATATAATTTAATCTAAAACATTGATAAAACATCAATATAATTATACATTTTTTGACTTGTTTGTAAATAGGTAATTTTGTTGGACGAATAAAAGGGCAGGGCGAAGCCGTGGCTAAGGCGATAGCCTTAGCCACCCCTTGACGCCTTTTGGCGTCAAGGGGGCGCGCAAAAGTTTTTGCGCGCAACGGCTTCGCCATATGGACTTATGCACACATCTTAATTTGATTTAAATTTGTCGAAAATGACCAATCTCATAATAAAAACCTTTACAATATTTTATAAATGATTTAAAATCACTATATGTTTGAAATTATTTTAGAAATACTTAAAGAAGCAACGATTGATTCTCTTAAAATGTTGCCAGTCATATTTGTTTGTTATGTAGTAATAGAATTATTAGAAGATAAAATCCTAAACAAATATCAGACGAACAAGCTATTAAAATCCCCATTTGCCCCTGTTGTAAGTGCGGGCTTTGGGCTAATTCCACAATGTGGTTTTTCACTTGTCGCGACTGATTTGTTTTCAAAAAAGGCAATAACATTAGGCTCTCTTTTTGCAATTTATCTTGCAACTTCAGATGAAGCATTACCACTTCTTCTTACAAATTCAAACCATTATTTGAATTTATTATACATCTTAGTTATAAAATTTGGCTATGCAGTTTTAGTTGGATTGACAATAGACTTGATATTTAAAAACAGAAAATCAGCACTTGCCACATCAAACAACCTTATTTTAAAAGGCGAAAACAATCAAAAAGAAGAGCAGAAAAAAGACGATAAAAAATCCGAAGCAGTCAATTTAGACGCATCAAGCGATAAGACTTTTCACGCAGTCGACGAAAATGAAAATGGAGAAATTTTATCCGTCGAACACATCCAAGGTTGTTGCCATCATGATATAGAAAACGAGCATAAGGGGATAAAAGAAATCTTCTTGCATCCACTTTTACACTCTCTAAAAATCTTTCTTTTTATTCTTTTAATAAACATAATTTTTGGTACAATCGTTGAGTTTGTGGGCGAAAATGCGATAAAAGATTTTATGACAAGTACGGGCTTTTTTGAACCTTTTATTGTCTCTCTCGTTGGGCTAATTCCTAACTGTGCTTCGTCCGTAATTATAACTGAACTCTTTATGGCGGGGAGCATAAGTTTGGGGTCTACTTTGGCGGGATTGTCTGTTAATTCTGGGCTTGCCCTTGTGCTACTATTTAAGACAAATAAAAATACCAAACAAAATGTTTTGATTCTTATTTCTCTCTATTCTTTAAGCGTGCTTTTGGGTGTAATAGTTAACCTTTTCTAAAAAAATTGACAGGGATTTTAGGGTTGTAAGAGACTAGAAAAATTTTACAACATTTATCTTAAAAAATAACGATTTAGAGAGCGAGAGTTAAATTAAATAAAACTATTTTTTGGTTGTTAAAAATACGAATAAGTAAAATAAAGGGGACAATAGAAATGGCAAAAAAAGAATATCTTTGGGATTTTAGTGATTATTTTAAGGATGAAAAATCGTACGAACAAGCGTTTTGCGACGCGCAAAAAAGTTTGAATAATTTTAAAAGTTTTGAAGAGAAGTTGGGGAATAAAAAAGAACTTCTTTCTCTTTTGAAACTTCTTGAAAAGTCCTATTATGACATTGATAAGTTGTATGTTTATGCACATTGTTTGAGTGATATGGATGTAACTAATTCCAAAAATCAAGAGCGTCTTGCAAAAGTGCAAAAACTTGCGACCGACCATTCGGTCGAAACTGCGTTTATCGCACCAGAACTGACAAGTATGAGCTCTGACTACTTGAACGAAATTTATCAAGATAAAGATTTTTCCGATTTTTCATCTCTAATTCGAGATGTTATAAGAAACAAACCACATACATTAAAGAAGGATTGTGAAGTTTTACTTTCAAATGTTGGCGCTTTCTCTAGCGATTTCCAAAAAAATATGTCTAGTTTTGGAAACGGCGATTTAAAATATAAGGATGTTTTAGACAAAAATGGAAAGAAAAAAAAGTTGACGCAAGCGCTCATCTCGACTTATCTTCGTAGCCCCGATAAGGTCCTTCGTCTTAACGCATACAAAGAGAGAATGATGGCGTATGGAAGATATAATAATTTTCTTTCTTCAAACTACATTGCAAGTGTTAAAAAGGACATTTTCTTTGCGAGAGCAAGACATTTTGAGTCGGCACTTACTGGGTCTTGCTATATGGAAGAAGTAGACAAAGCTGTTTACGAAAATTTGCTTAAAAATATAGAGAAAAATTTGCCATTTAACCAAGCATATTTTGTCGCGAAAAAGAAAGCGCTCAAATTGAATAGTTTTAGTTTAAGTGACATCTATTTTAATCCTTTTTCAAATGCAAAAAAGTATACTTTTGAAGAAGCGTTAGAAATTGTTTTAAATGCACTTTCACTATTTGGGAAAGACTACACTGACTACATTCAAAAAATGGTAAATCAAAATATGATTGATGTTTACGAAAGACAAGGGAAAGTCGGCGGGGGATATGAAATTATGGCGTCAAAATGTTCGCCTAGAATTTTGCTCAATTTTACGGGGACGGCGAGTGATGTTTCTACTCTGGCGCACGAACTTGGTCATGCGATGCACAGCGTCTATTCTGACAACTCTCAAAGTATTATAAATTCGGCTTACACAATTTTCCTTGCGGAAATTGCAAGCACTGTAAATGAAACTATTTTGAATGACTATATGTTTGACAGAACAAATAACAATGCTGAAAAAATTTTCTTTTTGAGTGAGTTTTTATCAAACTTTAATGCAACGGTTTTTAGGCAAACGATGTTTGCTAATTTTGAACAAATAATTCACGACAAGGTCGAACACGACGAGCCTGTGTCTAAAGATGTTTTAAATGAAACATATTTTGCTCTTGTTAAAAAGTTTTTTGGCAAGTCGGTTAAAATTTTAAGTGAAGTCAAGTACGAGTGGAGTTTAATTCCGCACTTTTACACTCCTTTTTATGTGTACAAATATGCAACTGGGCTAATAAGTGCGATAAATATCGTGGAGAATTTAAGAAGTGAGAAAATTACGGTTGACGATTATAAGAAGTTCCTTTCAAGCGGATGCATTAAAGACCCAATTTCTCTTTTAAAAATAGTCAAAGTTGATTTGACGACAAATGAGCCTTTTGAGATTGCTTTTAAGTATTTTGAAAATAAACTTAATTTGTTTAAAACTTTAACTACAAAGAAGGAAAAGGTCGTAAACAAATAATAAATTGATAGTGGCTTTAGTTCGAGCAACGAAAGGTGATTTTAAAAGAAATTTTTGTGCGCACTATTTTGAAATAATGAAAAACAAAAATTTTTTTAAAAAAAATTGAAAAATCTTTAAAATTTTATTGACATTATAAAAAGACTTTGCTATTATAAGGGAGCATTTAAAAAATAAGTGCGCAATAATCCTCGGTAGCTCAATGGTGGAGCACTCGGCTGTTAACCGATAGGTTGTCCGTTCGAGCCGGACCCGGGGAGCCAATGAAGACTTGTGGGAACACGAGTCTTTTTTGTTTTTATTAGATAAGACGGACGAACTATCGGTTAGTTTTCGATAGAAAACTTTTTGTCGACAGACAAAAAACAGCCTGGGGCATTTATAAGATTATAAATTGTAATAGAAAGAAATTTAAAAAAAATATGGCAACCCTTGGTTTTTTAGAATTGATTTGACATTTTCTATCTGTCGAATAATTGTTTTTTAATTTATTGTGATTTGGTTAAGTTAAAGACTAATTTAGTCAAAAAAAAGGCGACTTGTTGAGTCGTCTTTTTGCTTGAAAAAAGATAAAGAGTGGGAATGTTTATTCTTTTGAGTTGCATAGGTAGGTGAGTTTTTGATTGTAAGTTGTTTCGTAGCAAGTTTTCCACAATTCGTAGTTTTTGTCAGCCATTAGTTTTGCATTTTCTTTTTCGGATAAGTTGCTGTCGCCATAAATTGCGGGGAAAATGTGTAAAGTATATTTTTGGTAGAATGAACCGTCAGGCGCGCGTTTATCGCTATTTTCCATTGTTAAAAAGCAAGGAAGAACTGGCGCGTTTGAACTTACGGCGAATCTAAACGCTCCTGGTTTGAAAGGCCTTGGCTTTTTATAATTCCACCACATTGCTTGTTCTGGGTAGATAAGCACCTTTTCATTTTGTTTTAAAAGCGTGTCCATAGCGGTCATAAATTTTTTCATTGTATCGCGATTGGATGATAGTGGAAGAGTATTGCAATGCCTAAAAAGTTTTCCAAAAAAGCCTGGAAATGAAGTGTAATTTGCTTCCTTTATGACTTTCCAAAGGTGTTTGCGTCCTAAACTCTTTTGAATAACCTTAAAAATAATATAATTGTCATAAATATTGCAGTGATTGCAAGTAATGATGACTCCTTTATCTTGTACTGCTAGATAATTTTCAAAGCCCTTAACTTCTTTTATAATAAGGTTGCCTTTTTTTATTTCCTTGTCAAAATATCTGACTGCGAGTTTGTTTGAAAAATAAGTTGCAATTCTATTTTTTAGTTTTTTATTCAAATAGTCAATTTCGTTTGGCTTAATAGGACGACCTGGGACATCGTCTTCCACATCGTCATTGAAACGACCTTCTTTTTCAAAAAGTTCAATATTTTGTAAAACCTTTTGTCTATCTAAGGATAATTCTTCGTTCATAATTTCTCCTTTATATTTTTGAGTCTATAAAAAGGTGTTTTAATTGTTGAAAGAGCCACCTTTTTATTATCTTCAAAAAAACTCATTTATTGTATCTTTTTGCATAAAAGTTCACGCGTTTTCTTTATTACTTTAACATATTTAGTTGAAAATAAGCAAGTATTATGGTAAAATACTTAGAAAGTTAAAAGAAAAAAGGAACGAAAATGAAGACATCAACTCTTAAAGGAATGTATGATTATGTGCCAAAGGAAGCAAAAATAAGAGATTATTTGCAAGGGAAAATAATGGACGTTTACACTTCGCAGGGGTTTAACAGAATATATACGCCTATTGTGGAAGATATTGAAAATCTCGAAAAAAGCGATGGGGGCGAAAACCTTAATCTTATTTTTAAGATTTTAAAGCGCGGTGAAAAGTTTGAAAAAGCGGTTGAAAATAGAGATTTTGGCAATTTATGTGATATGGGGCTTAGGTATGACTTAACTTTGCCACTTTCTCGTTTTTTTGCCGAACATAGAAATGATTTAAGTCTTCCTTTTAAATGTATTCAATGCGATAGGGTTTATAGGGCGGAACGACCACAAAAGGGAAGAAATAGGGAGTTCGTTCAGTGTGATATTGATATTATTGGTTCAAAAAGTAGCGATTGTGAAATAGAACTTATTGATACAACTTCGCGCGCGCTTCTTTCGCTTGGGCTTAATGATTTTACAATAAAAATAAATCATCGCGGATTACTTAAAAAATTACTTATCGAAATGGGCTTTTGTGAACAAAATGTGGATAGCGTGTGTATAACTTTCGACAAATTAGACAAAATTGGTTGTGACGGAGTTGGAAACGAACTTTTGGAAAAGGGATTCAACGAGATCGCTACTCAAAAATTTATGAATTTACTAAACGACCTGCCACTAAGTCTTGAAAAGATTGAAAATATTGTTGGAAGTTGTGAAGAAATTGATAATTTAAAGGAAATAATCGCAGGTGTAACTGCGCTAAGTGGCGGAAAATACAAAATTGAGTTTGATTTAAGTTTGGTGCGTGGGCAAAGTTACTACACGGGAGCGGTTTTTGAAATTAAAAGCAATGAATTTTCGTCGTCTGTAGGTGGTGGCGGAAGATACGACAACTTAATCGGAAAATTTATAGGTGAAAGCGTGCCTGCGGTTGGTTTTTCAATTGGATTTGAAAGGATTTATTCGATTTTGTCTCAAAAACAAATAAAGACGGGCAGAAATAAGTTGGCAATTGTTTATGATGAAGGGAAATTTGTTGAATGCCAAAAATTTGCCTTGACATTGCAAAAGGATTTTGATACGGCGCTTTTTGTGAGACCAAAGAAGTTAGGAAAAATGCTTGATAAACTTGAATGGGAAGGTTATTATGGCTTTGTTGTGTTTGGAGAGAATGATATAAAGCCTTTTAAGGTGGCGAAATAGTTTTAACTGCTAGGACAAGTTTTAAATTTATGTAAAAAGGGAAAGTGTAAAATGATTGTTTTACTTTGTGACCACGCGGGATTTGAATTAAAAGAATATTTAAAAAATAGACTTGTTAAAGAAAACTACGACATTGTTGATGTCGGGGCGTGTGAACTTGACGAAAGTGACGACTTTTCGACCTATGTCGGAATTGTGCGAAGAACTATTGACACCTTCAACACGGAGAATAAAATTATTGCAGTCTGCGGGTCTGGTGTCGGGATGTGTATTGGACTTAATAAAATTAAAGGCGTGAGATGTGTCGTTGGGCACAGCGTGAGCGAAGTCGAAATGGCGAGACTTCATAATGATGTTAACACGCTTGCACTTGGCGGGCGAGTAACTGGAAAAATGGTCGCATATAAAATGGTGAAGACATTTTTAGAAACAAAAAGTCTTGGTGGAAAGTACGCGAGAAGAATGAGTGATATTGAAATTAAATAAAAAAGATTTTAAAGGTTTAATGAATTTAAATTTGGACTTTTAAAAAAATCAGAAAAGATAAAAGGTGGGGGAGAACGGACAAAGGACGCGAGAAACGCGTCCTTTTCCTTTCTTCGCCAAATTTTTGGCGAAGAAAGGGGCGTGACTTAAAAGTCACGCCGTCCGTTCTCCGTAGGTATAAAAACTAATTTAATTTTTTTGCAAAATTTCGCCAGTTTTAACATCAATTAAATTTGCAACAATATCGCCATTTCTTGTTACGCACAAAACATAATAATAAATATTTGACATATCTTTTTTATCGCGGACCAATTTTATATAGATTTCGCCTTCAAAAGAGCCGTTTATGTTAAATGTTTTTAATCTTTCCTTGTTTTTGTGGGTAAAAATATCAAGTGCTTTGTTATAGTCAACGTTCCAATCTTTTGACAGACAGACAAGAGAAATCTTTTCTCCGCCATATTCAAGCTCCAAATTGTCGTCTTTTGAAACTGTTTTGCAAATATCGAAAACAAGGGTGTTGTCAAAAGGATTGACTTCAAATTCTCCGTCAATTTTTTCGTTACCAATGTTTAGTGTGAACTTTTTTTGAGATAAATCATCCGTTTTAACAACAATTACTCCAAAATCAACAAGTGGCGACTTTATGCCGTCAGCAACGAAGTCTTTTTCGCGCTTGCCGTCGGTGAAAGTTGCTGAAAAATTTTCGCCGATTCCCATAAAAAAGTTTTGTCTGTACTCGCTGACATTTTGGCTGATGTTTTCTTCGACACTTGTGCCACATCCAACAAGCGAAATAATGCACAAAATTGCACATAAAACGACTGTATATATCTTAATTAGTTTATATAAATGTTTCATAACATATGTATATGGCTAGTCGTAACCAAAAAGAAGTGAATATTTTTTTGGCGTGATTTTAAAAAAACGACTTGATAACTAATAGAAGTAAATGTGTGGTAGTATTAGGAATGGTTACTTTTATGCCAAAAGGAGCAAAATATGTTACTTTTGTTTTGAATTTAAGGTAAAAATGTGGTAAAATTATATATATGAAGAAAAAAATGTATGAATCGGAAAAAGAAAAGGAAAAAGCGATAATTGTAGGCGTCGCGATAAATCGTTCAAAAAACGATTTTCAAAGGGAACTTGAAGAGCTTGAAAGTTTGTGCTATACGGCGGGGCTTGATGTTGTTGGACAGACCTTTCAAAATATAAAGGAAGAAACCGCTTCAACACTTTTAGGGTCGGGAAAGGTTGAAGAAATTAGGGGACTTGTTAAAGAACTTGGCGCCGATGTTGTTGTCGTCGATTATGAACTTACAGGGTCACAAATTTCAAACATTTCAGACATTGTGGACGCAAAAGTCATTGATAGGTCGATGCTTATTCTCGACATATTTGCAAAACGAGCGACTTCAAGCGAAGGACGACTTCAAGTAAAAC
>CAKVCH010000007.1 GCA_934725745.1 uncultured Clostridia bacterium
AGTCAAAATAGATAGTCCTGTCGCAAAATCAAAGTTTTTTAGACAAAACTATTTTATCAATTTTGAACCAACAGACGGGTCAAACAAGTTTAAGGCCGAAATAAAATTCACTCCCGCAACTTTTGTTATTTATAAGACAAACCCAAGTAATTTTAAAACACTTGACGAACCTTACCTGGATTTGTCAAAAGAATGGATTGACGAACTACTCTCGTCGTTTTCTGAAGCAAAAGAAAGCATTGAAAGAACTTTATACTTTAATATTGAATCATTGAAAGCGTCAAAAGCACAACTTTTACAAAATGAAGATTCATTAGAGCACTCCCAAATTCTAAGAAAAAATTTAGATAAAAAACTTAATTATTATAGCGAATTATTAGAATATGCCACTCGAGAAAAAGGCTCTAATATGGAAGATGAAAGGTCGTTATAAAAAATATATAGCAATAACTTCTTGCCGATATTATTTTATCTAAGTTATAAAACAATAAACAAATTTAGATTCAACCTTAAAAAAAATATAATAAATTTAATCAAAAAGCCCTGTTTTTAAATAAAACAGGGCTTTTTGTTTCGTAATTAGAACCTAAATTTCATTATACATTTCAAATAAAATTTACTTTTTATGACTAAGAAATTAAATGTCTTCAATATTGATATTTATATCGCCTTCGTCATCCGAATCAGACTTTTTGTCATCAAGCAAGTCTTCGTTATTTTCGACTTCTGGCATATCTTCTGGCAACTGGTCAACAAGGCGTTTTATAGCAAGGCTAACTGACCTATCTCTAAATCTATCAAATAAAATTCTTGCCTTTCTCTCATTTGTGTCTTCTTCAATAAGGTCTTTTTTCGCCATTTCTGCTGGGTCAAGTTCAAGGTCAACATACAAATTTTCGCAAACATATTGGCTCAAAAACCAAAAATAGTTGGACAGATTAAGGTCATTATACCTAACAATCTGCCCCCACCTTTCGCTATTCATAATCATAATTATTGCAGGGTCCATAAAGGCTTTCATTTTTTGTGGCGCAAGTTTACTGCCGTTACGCGCGGCGATAATGTTCCATTCAAGGGACCTTTTGTAGTTAATCGGGATAATATCGCCAAAACCGCGTTTATAGATATATCCCATATAATCTTGTGACGGAATATGTCCCGCGCACGCGTACGCGCAAATTTGTTCCAACCTTTTTATGATAATTTTTCTATATTTTTGCTTGTCGTAACGCTCATCTTCGCTCACAGTTGGAAGCCACGCACGAATACGCAAAAAAAGTTCCTGTTGGTCATTATAGTCAATTTTATCAAAGGTTTCCTTGCTATAATAATTTTGATTATCAAATAAATTCATTTATTTCTCCCGCTTTTAAAATTTTCTTCCTAAATCTAAATGACATAAATGTTTAAAACAAAGTCAAATTCAAAGTCCAAAACATAGTCTTTGCCTTCCACTTGGTAACTAAAAATGATTTTAACCGCTACATTTTCTTGTGCTTCAAGATTGATTGACGCAGACCTAACAAGAAGATTGCAAATAGAATAATTTTCGCCCACATTTGTCGCGTCCGCAAAATATTTCGCGCCGTCGCCAACGATTGTGAAACTTGCCCTTGTATACTTTCCGTCTTTTGCAAAATCTCTCGCTGGAAGTGTCAAACTTTGCCCGTTTTGCGTTACCAAATACTTTGTATTATCACCAAGATCAATGTTCTCGCCTGACTTGTAACTTTTTGTTGCATTAAAAACGATATTCAAATTTGCTTTAATCTTTACAACTTTTTCAACATACAATATTCCGCCGTCATTGAAGGTCATTTTAAAAACTATTTTTACAAACTTGTCGTCTTTAAGGTCTGTCGATTTAAAATAGAAAGTCCCTATTGCGCCAGACATATATGTTAGATGTTTTGTCGCCAAAATTGAATCATCAACCGCTTTTTCAGGGTCATTTATTTTAACCAAATCTTCTTCAGTCGCATTTGTGAAACTATCAATTGTTACTTCGCTAATATTGAGTTTATCCGCTTCAAGAGATGAATCAAAATTGATGTTATTCCCTATGCGATATTCGATGCCCGCAGTTATTTCGTAGTCATCATTTTCATTTTTTGTTCCTAAAATAAAGTCGCTACCCGAATACTTTGACGAAACAGTCACGTCGTTATAGACAATTTGTTTTGAGATGTCACTATCTTTATATTTTAAGGTCAATGTCACTGTGATTTTTTCCGTACCAGTCATTGTTTTAAAACTAATAAGGAGTGAATTTTCCTTTACAATCGCAATTTGCGTCTTACTTTCGACCATAAGCGAGTAGTCAAGCACGCTTGTCGCGTCGTTTCCGTTATTTTTGTACTTAATTGTTGCAAAAGGAATATCTGTGCAAGGTGCTGTAAAATCTTTCACATAATCTATTTCAAACGCCGACAAAATTGTTTTGCTATACGAATCAACATTGCTCTCGCCCACTTTAATCTTGATAGGGTTAGAATTTGAGCCTTCACCCGCATAGAAAACAAAAGTACAATCTTCGTCCTTTAAAAAGTTGCTATTGATTTTGAATTTTGTGTAGTTTTCGTTAACGGACAAGTATTCTCTCATATCAGACGACATAACACAGTTTAAGATTTGATTTAACTTAACATTGCCGTTCCCGCTAATTTTAAAAATACCATTTGTCCCGAAAAGGTCATATTCTCCGTTTGCCGTGCCATTTAAAGTCAATCTATTTGCTTCAATTGTTACATTTAAACCTTTCACATTAAAATACAAAACTGCGCCATTGTTTTCGTTTAATGCTTCGTAAAGCACCCTTTCAAATGTTTGCGTGCTCTCATTCCACCTATAGAAACAGTTTGTGTCGTCCTTGTTTGACTCTGGAACATAGATTCTTAGTTCATAATAAACCCCATTTGCGTCATATGGCACATTTTTAAATCTTATGCTGTTGTTTTCAAGTGAGCAATAGAAACTAGGATTGTCGATAATTTTGCCATTTTTGCCATAAGTTAAAGCAAATTTATTTGAGCACACCGATCTTATAAGGTCAACATCACTTTCCAAATATTTTAAACCATAATTTATTGTGAGCGTGCGCTCTAAATTTCCGCCAGTTACTTGCCAAGCAAGATTCCCTTCGCCGTCCGCATTTGCCGTAAGAGCGATAGGATTATCATATGTTCCGCCCGTATAATTGTGTTTAATTTCCGCATATTTAAAAACTTTATCGACCACTTCAACAGTCCAAATGTTGCTATCAAAACTCCCGCCATAAACGAATGTCCCATCAAAAGCCGACCCGCCCGCACCGTCAACTTGAACGATTATGTCAAAAATGTTTTCCAGTTCAACATTTCCAAATTTTAATGTGTAGACATTTCCAATCGTGTAACTTACAGTGTAACCAATAAGTTTATTTTCTTTGTCTCTGACTTCTTCCAGTCCACCAAAAGTAATTGCCCCTGCATTTTGACTTATTAGAGCGCGTTTTTGCGCGTCAGTTAAGGTTAAACTCCCAATTCTTTGAGAAGCCAAAACTTTTATTCTACTATTCCCTTCATTTTTTCCAAGTTCGACTAGACGCCTTAAAGTTTCGAGTTGGTCGGATGTAATAAATAGAATGCCCGAGCCGTTGTTTTCATCAAATGTTGTATTTAAAGCCATATTCCCGTAAGGATTTTCAGTCGTATAACTATAAATTTTAAGCGACGAAATGTCTTCATAGACATAAATATTTACATCATCCTCCTTGCCTAAGAAATAGACCACACCATTATCGCCTTGATAAATATTTTTTGCCACGATTGTAAAACTTCCAATTCCAGTAAGAGTCATTGGGGAGTTCGTGTTAAGGAAAATGTATTCTTCGTCGTCAATCGTTACAAAATCATATTCGCCCGCAATTGTCACTCCATTTACGCTCAAAACAGGGATTGTATTTTGCCTATCTTCGTTTAGGTCATAAAATTTAACTTGCCTTAACTTAACAGTATAGGTTGTTTCACCGATTGTTACACTAAATAGTCCCGTATCAAAGTCAGAAAGTGCCGATTTTTTAGAAAGTGAGTTTATCACAACATCAACTTTTTCGTTTGCGTTAAAAGTAAATTGCGCCCCGTCGTCAAGATATGACAACCCGTCTTCTTTAAATGTTATTGTGCAAGAATTTTCCCCTTGTGTAAATGTAACCGCAGAGTTGTTTAGCCCGCACCACGAATTAAGCCCTACAAAATTTAAAAGTTCACCGCTTTCATTTGGAGTGAAAGAAAACTTTGTCATATAGTTGCCATTTTTTTCTGGATAGAAAACAACTCCTTCTTCAAGCCTTAAAAAGTACCCAATTGTGTCAAAACTTGCATTTATCCCGTTTTTGTAAACGATATCGAAATCGCTTTTTGTCAAACTTAGTCTTTTTCCGCTCTCATAAACAATTTGACTCTTGCCTTCTTCGTATCTTGTTTTAATTGTCTCTATTTCTCTTGCTTTTGGGATAAAATAGTAACTTACAGGACCAATTTCTTTATTGTCTTCTTCGTTAATGTAAAAGACTTGAAGTTCAATTCTATTGTCGTCTTTTGGGTTTAGTTTGTAGTTATAGTAAGCAAAAAAGTCGGAATATCTATACTTTAAACACCAAGTTGATTTCGCGTCCAAGTCTATCATATCACAACTTACATTAAGTAGCCCATTTTCACTCCCCGTTCCGTCTAGTTTTCTAAGACTGTCTTTTAAGTTTACAATATTTTTTGTGCCGACAATTTTAATAAAAACATTGTTTATTAGCAAAAAGTTGTCGACAGAACTACTTGGATTGTTGCTAACAAGTTCAATCCCAAGATTAAGCCCGCCCACTTCGGACGCTTTGTCGTTATTCAAGAAAATAGAAATATCTTCACCATAGTTTATTTCAATTGGCTCACTTGAAACGGTGTTCATACTTACAACTGAGTAGTTTTTTACAAGAAAATCAATGTCTGCTGACAAAATTTCTCGCGTATTAACAAAATCCTTTACATTTGTCGCATCGACATCTTTTTGTGTTTTATATGTCGAGCAAACAAAACTTTTAAGAGCGACCGTTCCAATCGCTTTTGGCATTATTTCAATTTTTTTTGTTATGTAAAACTCGTCATCTTCTGCATTATAACTATATGGCAACTCGATTGTCGAACTCGTTTCCACCCCGTCTACAATAAAAGTTGCAGTTTGTGAAAGGGCTAGGAAAATCTTTTTGTCGGAAAAATTTGCGGAATTGAAAATGCTTAATGGGTCAATAGTATCTATAAGAGACTTTAAAACATAAGGTTTAATTGCATTTGCGGGAGACACACTCACAAGGTCGGTCAATTTGTCGCCAATGTTTCCTAAAAGGACATTTTGCCCTAATTCATATTGCCTACTAGGAATCTTTACTTCGCAACTTTCTGCGTTAACATCAATTAAAATTTTACAACTTGCAACAACGCTTTGGTTTGAAGTCCTTTCATCATATTTTGCGTAAAGTTCAACGACGCCACCAACATTTTGGTTATTTGCATTTGTAACTGGGCTTATAAAAAAGTCTTCACCAATATTGACAGTTTCAGGAAAATTTATAATCCTTTCCCCGCCACGCAACGCTTCAAGTTTGACAGCCTTTTTAGTGACGCCTTCCGTTGCAGTTGTTACCCTTAAACTGAAAGTTTCCGCGCTAATAATCTCCGCTTGCGAAAAAGCAAGGTCTTCTGCATAAACGACCTTTTCGTTAAAAACGCCAAAAACATACGCTCCCCCAAGCAAGAGCGCCACGCCACCAATCGTGCACAAAAATGTTATTAAAATGACTTTTAAAACTTGTTTCATATCTTAACCCTTTGTATTTCGGTTCTAATGCTAGTTTGCATTTCTTTTGAAAGAGTATGTATTTTAAGCCCAATTTTATAAAAGAATATAAAAAAAATTATACATATTAAGTATAATTTTTTGTTAAATTAAAGTCAAACATTTCAACATATATAAATATTTCTGTTTAATAGTTTGTATTATCGGAAGTTGAGTTAAAGAGTTTACTCCTAAACACAGACTGATGGTTATTCAAACAAAACTAAATACTTTGCGTGTGCGCTAGCACAAATTTTGAACTTGTTTCAAAGTTATATAAACATATATTTATCGCCGACTTAATGCTCCATTTCTTTTTCTAGTTCAGCGCGTGACTTTAAATGCTTATTTGTTTCCGCCCAATTTTCACCATAGTATTTTGTGTAAAACTCGTCACGAAAATCAAAGAAGCGGTCGTTATTTATAGCATCTCTTATTTGCTCCATAAGGTGCAACAAAAATCTTAAATTGTGCTTGCTCAAAAGTCTAGCGCCCAAAATTTCTCCCGTATTAAAAAGGTGTCTAAGGTAGGCTTTTGAATAATGTTTGCAACATTCGCAGTCGCATTCGTCATCTAGTGGCGAAAAATCTTCTTTGTAGCAACCGTTTTTAATTACAACCTTGCCGTGACTTGTAAAAGCGGTCCCGTTTCTCGCAATTCTTGTAGCTAAAACGCAATCAAACATATCAACCCCTCGGAACGAACCTTCAATAAGGTCGTCTGGGCTACCCACGCCCATAAGGTAATGTGGACTTGTTTTTGGAAGTTTATCTTTTATGACATCCAAAATGTGATACATCATTTCTTTTGGTTCGCCGACAGATAGCCCACCAATTGCAACGCCACACCCAACATAAGGAAGAGCTTTTTCGACACTTTCCAATCTCAAATCTTCAAAAACATTGCCTTGAATGATAGGAAAAAGCATTTGTTTCGGATTTTTTTGCGCTTCGTAGCACCTTTTTAGCCATTTTTCTGTCCTTTCAAGCGCTTTTTTTGATTTTTGATAATCCGTCCCATATTCTGTGCACTCGTCAAGTTGCATAACAATGTCACTGCCCAAATCATTTTGAATTTGAACACACTTTTCTGGCGTCAAATAATGTTTATCGCCGTTTAGGTGAGAGCGAAATTCCACGCCGTCGTCGGTTATTTTCCTAAATTTTGACAACGAAAAAACTTGAAACCCGCCCGAATCGGTCAAAATTGGTCTGTCCCAGTTCATAAATTTATGTAATCCGCCCGCTTTTTTGACAATTTCATTGGTTGGACGCAAAAAAAGATGATAGGTGTTAGATAAAATTATCTGCGCACCAATTTCCTTCAAATCTTCTGGCGTCAAACTCTTGACCGTTGCTTGCGTTCCAACAGGCATATATATAGGCGTCATAATTTCGCCGTGTGGTGTTGTAAATTTCCCCGTTCGCGCCCCGCTTTGTTTATCAATATGTAGTTCTTCAAAATTAAATTCTTTACTCATCTCTTCCCTTTCTCTATGTAAAATTTAAATATTTTTTAACATAACTAAAATGTATTTATGCTACAAATTTTCAGGATTTATTATTTCAATGTCAATCCCTGCCTTTATTGCAAGCCCGACAGTCAAACTCGTTCCGCCCCTTTTCCCAGTAAAAATTGCAATAAGACGAGACGCATTATCTACAAGATATTTGTCACGCGCTTGCATACAACCATTATAGTATGAATCTGCTAAACACACAATATTATCCACTTGCGATAATATACATTGATACCTATTTCTATCTTTTTCGCACCAGCGCTTTTCTTGGTCTAAACAGGGCAAAACACACACAAGTTGCGCGTCCTTATGCTTTTTCTTAAACGCCAAAACAATCTCCGCACACATCATATCTCCGCCAATTGCCATACCATTTAAAAAGGTTCTAAAACCCAAATCATACGCCTTTTTAACTGCCCTTTTAACCGCTTTTTTCGTCTTCACACATCTATCGTCGAATTCGTTTCTACCCCAAGAAAACAACCTATGCCCAGTAAAAGAACAAGTAGTTTTTCTATCAAAATCTTCTATCATTTTTTATAATCTCTTTTCATTTATTTTTTTAAAACCCAGGCAATTTACAGATAAAAAGTTTTAACTTTTATTTTTTCTAAAAAAGCATATAATCCCAGTTTTTACCCCTAAAAGTTGTTGTTTTTGTGCCAAAATCACTTTTTAGGCGAATCAACATAGAAGAAACAGCAATCCCCAAAACTAAAAAACCTGTACTTTTCTTTAACCGCTTCTTTGTACACTCTCATTGTTTCATCATATCCCGCAAAAGCAGAAACAAGCATAATGAGAGTGCTTTCTGGTAAATGAAAATTAGTAATTAAACAGTCAACAATTTTAAAGTCGTAAGGTGGATAACAAAAGAGTTTTGTCTCCCCTTTTTGAGCAACAAGTTCCCCCGTTTTTCCCGCACTTTCAAGAGTCCTTACGCTTGTTGTTCCGACGGCGATAATTCTTCGTCCTTCCTTTTTTGCCTTGTTTACTATTTCCGCAGTTTCAGGAGACACTTCATAATATTCGCTATGCATATCGTGTGATAAAATACTATCTTCTTTGACGGGTCTAAAAGTCCCTAGTCCTACATGCAACAAAACAAAGCAAACAATTACCCCCATATCCTTTATTTTTTGCAAAAGTTCGTCCGTAAAATGCAGTCCTGCGGTTGGCGCTGCCGACGAGCCATTGACAATGCTATAAACCGTTTGGTATCTTTCGCTATTTTTTAGCCTTGTTTTTATGTATGGTGGAAGTGGAGTCGTGCCTACACGCGACAAAACATCTTCAAACGCCCCCGAAAAAGTAAATCTAACAATTTTTCCGCCGATTTCCTTTTCTTCACCTATTATTTCGCACATTAGTTCATCAGAAAACTTCACTTTTGTGCCAATTTTGAGCCTTTTCCCTGGCTTTGCAAGTGTTTCCCAATCGGTCAAATTTTGCCTTTTGAGTAAAAAAATCTCAACTTTTGCGCCAGTCCCCACCTTTTCACCTATAAGCCTGCAAGGAATAACGCGGGTATTATTTAAAACCAAAACATCGCCTTTTTTTAGAAAACTAGGAAGGTCGTAAAAATGTTTATGCTCTATTTCTTTATTTTCCATATTAAAACATAACATTCTTGATGTGTCCCTTTTTTCAAGCGGAGTTTGCGCTATAAGTTCTTCTGGCAAATCATAGTTATATGTACTTCTTAATGTATAATCAATCATTCTTTTCGCCTTCTGTTGTTGTTATATTTTCGCTAGGCATTTTAAGCCCTAAATGGTTGTACGCCCCTTCAAGCGCCACACGCCCCCTAAGAGTCCTTGCAATAAAACCAAGTCTAATTAGATAAGGTTCGTAAACATCTTCCACTGTCGCGACTTCTTCCCCAATTGAAGTCGCAAGCGTCTCGACGCCAACAGGTCCGCCTTTAAAGGTCTTAATTAGCCCTTCAAGTAGCCTTCTATCGACAAAATCAAGCCCTTTTTCGTCAACATCCATAAGTTTAAGTGCTTCTTTTGCGATTGCGAGCGTAACCTTTCCATCCCCACGCACTTGTGCGTAGTCTCTCACACGCTTTAAAAGTCTATTAGCAATTCTAGGTGTTCCACGACTGCGTTTTGCTACTTCCAAAACCGCGTCATCTTCTATTGCAATGTTTAAAATCTTTGCACTACGCGATACAATGTCCGACAAATCTTTTTCATCGTAAAGTTCAAGCCTTTCAATAATCCCAAAACGGTCTCTTAGTGGACTTGCAATATTTCCCGCTTTTGTAGTCGCGCCAACGAGAGTAAAAGGTTGGAGTTTTAGACGCATATTTCGTGCGCTTGGTCCCTTTCCGACAATAAAGTCTAGCGAAAAGTCCTCCATCGCTGGATACAAAATCTCTTCGACTGAATGGTTTAGCCTATGGATTTCATCAATAAACAAAACATCATTCTTTTGCAAATTAGTTAAAATTGCCGCAAGGTCTGCCGCGTGCTCAATTGCTGGACCCGATGTAACTTTAAGTTGTGTTCCAAGTTCAGTCGCGATAATATGCGAGAGAGTCGTTTTCCCAAGCCCAGGTGGTCCGTACAAAAGAACATGGTCAAGCGCTTCTTTTCGTGTTTTTGCTGCATCAATGTAGATTTTAAGGCTATTTTTAACCTTTTCTTGTCCTACATAATCGGCGAGTTTCAATGGTCTCAATGAATTTTCCATTTCGACTTCGCTCATATTTTTTGTTGATTTTATAAAATCGTTCATCTTTTTTCTATCCTATTTGTGTCAAACATTTTCTTATAATATCTTCTGCCGTGTCACCAGAACTAAATGCCGTTTTTGCAAGGCGCACCGCTTCCATTTTGGTTATTCCAAGCGACACCAAAACCGCCACCGCATCGTCAATCTCGCCATTGGTCTCTGTTTCAAGGTCAAGGCTTATTTCGCCCGTCACATCGCCCAACTTGTCTTTTAGGTCAACTACTATGCGTTCTGCCGTCTTTTTTCCAACACCCTTTACTTTTGAAAGCGTTTTTGAGTCTCCGCTTGAAATGACAATGCTAAGGTCTGTAACGGAAATGTTCGATAAAATCGCCATTGCGCCTTTTGGTCCAACGCCACTAACGGTTATAAGTTTTAAAAACATTTCTTTTTCCTCAAGGCAATAAAAACCGAACAAACTCACACCGTCATCTCTTTGTTGATAATATGTGTAAACTTTCACTTCTCCGACCAAATTGTCAAAAAAGCGGTTAGCAAAGGTCGAAACAAAAATTTCGTAGCCGATTTTGTTGTTTTCGACAACGATATAGTTTTCCTTTCTTTCGGTTATATCCCCAATTATGTAACTATA
>CAKVCH010000008.1 GCA_934725745.1 uncultured Clostridia bacterium
AATGCCCGTCACAACCGCATCAACAACAGAAATCGTGTCTTCAAAAACTTGAGTGGTTTTGCCGTCTTCTGTGCTAATTTCGACTGCCAATTTGATCGTAATTTTATCACCAATTCTCGCATTTTTGCCAAGTTTCAATGTGTATCCGCTTGCTGTTTCTTCCAAGATAGCATAGTCTGCGTTTTGTCCCCTGTCTTTTCCGTCACTTGTCACGCTGTAAGTTGATGCATACTTAAATCCAGTTTCAACATTTGCCATAATATCTAGATAGTCAGGAGTTGTAGCATTTTCAGTTCCAGTTGCCGTGTATGCAATAATTTTTCTCGTTTCACCGTCGTGCGAAATTTTAATTGACGCCATTGGTGGTTCGACAACTTCAAGTTGATGTTCTTTTCTTGCTTCAAGTTCTGTATATCTTCCGCTTGGGTCAAATCCCATATATTTGATTTTGACTACAATATTTATTTTGTCGCCAGTCACAAGTGAACTTGGAGCGATTGTTCTGACATAAAGCCTACCAACGCTTGCGTCGTCCGCTTCCCCGCCAAAACTAAATGAATATGGGTCACCAATAAGCACGCTTGTGCCATCTTGGTGGTCAAGAACAGCATTGTTCATTAAGGAAATTAGTCTAAGAGACACACTTCCGTCTAAATTTATATCGTTACTTGGACCCGCCAAGTAGTACATCGTGTCAGCATTATTCTTGTCTCTAACCTTTACAAGTTGAACAAATGAAAGTCCATTTGCACCCGTTGACTCAATAGAAACAGAAGTAATGTTTGCATAATATGGAAGAAGGTCAATCACAAATAGCCCGCCCATTCCGCTGATAATTGAATTCTTCTTTGTTTTTGAATATGAATAGAATGTTGTTGTTTCGCCCGTTTGGTCGTTTGCTTTAACAAGTTTTGAAACTTCGCTTGTGTAAGAATAGTGAGATGTTTCGACATCTTTTATTGGAGAAGGTGAAACATAAACTCTAAAATCATCTTCCAAGCCGTCTTGTCCGTCGACAGCGCAAGTAACAATGTATTCACTTACATTGTCTCTTATGAAAGCGTCTTGTTTAAGCCTTAGTTCAAGACTATATCTATATGTCTTGCCTTGTGGAGTTTGAGAAGGAACAAGGATAATTTGGAAAGGACTATTTGCCAAATCGTAAATTAAACTACCTTCATTTTCATCATATACGCTTGACTCAAGTCTACTTGTCAAAAGCGTTCCGTCAACATCTCTTGTAATGAAGATGTTAAGTGTTGGAGCACCAGCAAGTTCACTTTGAGTATAAACAAACACCGCCACACGCTCAACGCTTTCAGAACCAGACAACTTCACATCCGCAACATTTACACCAATATCGACGATATTCTCTTTTGATTCAACATAGAAAGTCCAATCGTCATTTGTCATTCTATATTTTACGCCCGCGACTTCAAAGAAAACCGCGACCGATAACTTATAAAGTCCTATTTTGTTGAACCTTATTGTTTTTGCTCCCATTGTAAGATATTGCGCGTCGCTTAAATCAATTTGCGTAAAATCAGCGCCTGCATTTTCTTTATAGGATATAGTATACTCAATATTATAGTTAGTATAATTACTTATTTCATTATTTTTGCCATTTACAACTTCAACAAAATCATAGTTAAAGTTAACAAGTTCGCCATTTTTGACTTGACTTGCTTGTGTTTCGTCTGCGCTATCAAAATACGAAACAGACATACTTCCGTTTGGCGACAAGCGAAGACTGTCAAAGTTTTCAACAACAACAAGTTTTACTTGCGCGTTTATAGAAGTATTCTCTTTTACAGCAAAGTTAAGTGTTGTTATGCCAGTTTTAAGAAGTACAAGTTCGCCCGAATCTGTTATTCTAACCACTCCGCCACCAAGTTCACTTGTAATAATGTTTATCTTGCTGACTTCGTTTGCGGTTTGAATAGTAAAGATGTCATTAAGATTGTAAGAACTTGTATTCTCGCCAAGCCCAAGTACCAAAACATTTTGAGTTTTGCCTTCACTATCAGTTGTTTCATAGTGATAGTATTTTGAGCCAAAAGACATAACAAAGGTGTCGTCTTTTAAGACCGCCCTTTCACCATTTCCAACAACTGTAATTTGTGAAGGAATATCAGATAAAAGGTCTGTATGTTTTTGAACACTTACAAGCGCTTCGCTCAAACTTGGATAATAATCAAACAAAATGTTTGGATTTTCTTGATTTCCAATGCTGTCACTTACAAAACGCCCAACAAAACAATTCTTTTCCGTTCCATTTTCAAGGTCGTTTTTGTCTGCATATGTTAAAACATAATAGAACTTTGGATTTGTTAGCCCCAAAACAACGCTTGCATCACTTAGCGCGTCAAAATTGGTCGAAATCACACCGACATAGAAGCATTCATTAACATTTGCGTTGTATGAGCCGTTTCCACCAATAAGTCCCTTGACAAACAAAGACTCATTTGTGGACACAATATTGAATGTTGAGAACGACGCCCCAAGTTCGATATTGCTATCAACCTTTCCAACAAGTCCGCCTGCATTTGCATTTGAGCCGTAAACAAGCATATCTCCAAGGGAAACATAAATGTTTTCAAATTTTTGTGTGTAGCCATTAGAGTAAACCGAGTCAAGTCTTACATAATCCGCATTTCCGACAATCCCGCCGACATTTGTTTCACCGACAATCATTGGATAGTAAGCCGACGAATATGTGTCGTAATTTTCAACTTTTGCATTTGAAATAGCTGTCGAATAAGTGCTTCCAATCGTATTTTGCGCCTTTGACACGCCCGCGACACCGCCGACATTCTTTTTACCAGCGACCTTTACTGATGTCAAAACATTCATAATTATGCCGAAATCAGTTGCATTTGTATGAAGATTTGCACCCGCAACACCGCCGACATTGTTTAAAGTATAGGAGAACGCCTTGTTATTTTCTCTATCAAATCCGCCGATGTTTCCTTCGACTGCAAAATTAAGAATCCTTCCATAGTTTACGCCAGCAACACCACCAATTACCGAATTTTCATCAAGCAAACTTCCACCTTGTGTGTTGATATTTACAAAAGCGTCAATATCTTTTTGATTGTATGTTACATAGTTTACTTTTCCACTTCCATTTGCTTGAAGCCCATAGTAACCATCAATAACACCCTTATTTACACCAACGATTCCGCCGACATATGTTTCTTTTTCAGAAGAAATAACAATTGATGTTCCGTTTGAGTAGTTTAGAGCAATTGCGCTTCCCACGATTGCGTTGCTTCTGAAATTGCCATTTAAAACTTGCGCATAAATAGCATTGCTTCCATTAGAGAAATATTTTTCATTTCTTTCTTCATCATTTGCAAAACTAAGTTCTACGCCGTAGTTTAAAATTACACCATTGTTAAGTCCCGCAAAACTTCCGATATTAAGTTTATTTGCCGAGCAATTTGCCAAAATATTTGTATATTTGACTGCGACATTCAAAATAATACCATTATTTTCACCTGCAATAATGCCTGCGCTTACAGTTTCAAGAGTGGAGTTGTTAATATTTATTGAAGCGTCCTTTATTATAAGGTTGTAAACTGCACCATAGTAAAGAGTTGCACCTTCCATATGGGTTGTAATTTTACCAAACAAGCCAACTGTTCCGTTTTCGCTAACAGTTCCAAGTTTTAACCCACTAATAAAGTAACCATTTCCATTTAAAACGCCCGAGAAATTGCTAATTGGAGCCCAGTTTTCATCAAGGAAAATATTATTTTCTAGTTGATAATTCTTTGTTGGTTCATTTTCAATTGCTTTAAGTTGCGACGCAGTTCTAATTGTATATGCGTGTTTATTTCCGTCTTCAATAACAATTTTTATTCTCTTGTATGTCTTATATGTTGTTTCATTTACATAACTATCTTTTGCGATAATAACAAGATAGAAAACACCAGAATTATCTTTTACATCAAGATAAAATTTTTCTCCGCCAGTTAAGTCAAGCCTATAACTTTTTGCACCATTTCTCTTGTAAAGTGCGCCAAAAGCCATTTCTTCGTCTTGTGACGATTCGTTTTCATCACTATCCGCTTTTGCGATGTACGCAAGAAGCCTATTATCTTTTATATCTTCGCCAGCCTTTGTTCCATTTAAAAGGGTCGCAAGGTCGATAGTCGAGCCCTTTCTAACACTAATCTCGTCAAAGTTTTCCTTTTCAGCGACTCCAATATCTGTTGAAACATTGTCAATCACAGCAGACGCGCTAACTTCAATATCTTTAACTTGGCAAGCCTTTGATATAACAATTTGGCAAGGAATTGGGTCATTTTTCAAGCCAAATTCGTCGATATACACATTAACAACAATTATTTTGTCTTGGTCTGTGTAATCGCCAAGTGTCACCCAGCCCGAGAATGTATCCCCATAAATCTCGTTATTGTTGATAAATGCACCCGACAAGGAATGGATATATAAGATGTCAAAGCTGTTCTCAATAACAAATCTAACTCTTGTATTTCTTTCCTTATAAACTGTCGATTCATTATTTATGTCAAGATGGAATCTAAATGTCGCTTGCGAAACATTGTCATACGCAACAGTGTTGTAATCATAAACAGATTCGACTTGCGTATTTATTGACCAAACACCTTTTATAAAGACATTAAGGTCAAAAGATAAGGTCTCTTCTTTTACTTCCCAACCGAAATAATTGTTGGTCATTGACAAAAATTTATAATATCTTACAACCGCAGTAATAGTTGCAACACCTTCGGTTTTTGCGTCTATTTCACCATTTGGAGCAATTGAAGCGATGTTAGAAGCCGAAGAAGAATAACTGACACTAATAATTTGTCCTGCATTTTCAAGCGAGAGCCTTAATTTTCCGCCTTGCATAACGCTTGCATAGTTCTTTTCATTGTCATTTATATAGTTTTCAGTAAGTTTTCCTTGTCCGCTTTCATCTGTAAGTTTTAAATTGAATGTCGATGTTGTCCCCACGACTTCCACATCAATTGTCTTGTAAAAACCATTTTTTGCAAGGAAAGTTATGGTCGATTTGCCGAGTTTAACGCCGTTTACTTGAATAACTCCGCCAAGTTGAAGTATTCCCTTATCATAAGCCGTGTCAAAAACATTTTGAGTTGTCGTACTCGATACTTTTGACATATTAACAATGCCATTTTCTTCTCTTACGGTTATGTCGTCAACTAAATTCTTGTCATAGAAGAATGCAATGATAGAACCCGTATTATTTCCATATTCAAGAACCAATTTATTGTAAACGCTATCATTTTTTGCCGTTAAATCGTAGAAAACATAAGAACCGTCACTTTCAATCACATTTTTAACCACAATTTGGCTTACACCCTTTGCAGTCAAAACTGTAACATCCAACTTTTGTCCACCGAGTCCGTTTTCACTATCAATTGGCTCAATTTCTGTTCTATCTGCAAGAGTCAATTTAGATTTGACTAGATTTTTGAAAATAAATCCAAATTGGTTATCAGACGCGACAGTTGCGCTATTTGCTTTGACATAGAACACCTTATTTTGTGCATTTGCGCCAATGTCAAGGTCGAAATAATATTCGTCATTTGATGTCAAAACATCTATTCCTTGCCTATTTATGTCGTAAATCTCAAAGAATTGACCCAAATTTGATAGATTTTTGGTCGTTTTGTTAACAATTTGAACTCGAATTGTTCTGTCAAGAGAATTTGAATCTTTCATTCCTTCAAGGTCAAGTTCAAATTTTGTCATTCCAAAACTCGCGTCATAACTTTCGCCATAACTATCATAAATTGTGATTACTTGTTCTTTTTGAAGAGATTTTCCGTCTTGAGAAACTTTAACTGACCTTGGAAGAGAATAAACATCAACTTCAATGTCGTCATTTTCTAAATCTTTATTTGCTCCAACATTTAATCCTTGAACGAAATCTGGATTCGCGTCTTTGAACGCTTTATACATATCGCTCAAAACAAATTCGACTTCGTTTGCAAATTTGAATTTTACAACAAAATCAATATGTGATTTGCCGTTATTTTTTGCCTCAAAAACAAATGTTGCGGTTACCCCTTCTTGGCTAGAAGTCGTAAGTTTTATTGCGTCGCCAGTTATAATAGGCTCAATTGTATAATCTTCTTGAGTATTAACAGTCACCGCAATTTGTTCTTTTGAATACAAATATGTTTGTCCATTCAAAACATACTCTGCATTGGTTGGGAAAGAATAAAGAGTCATTCCAAGTTTGATTTTTTGTCCCGATTGACCAATGGCATAAAAGGAAGTTTGATTACTCGAAAAACTAATATCGTTAAGTTTAATTGGTGCAACAACTTTTATTGAAGTTGAAGTTTTAAGTTTCAAATTTGCTTCAGACGCGTCATCTTCAACAAATTTACTAGATTTTGCCGTTACATTGACTTTTCCTTTTAAAGTATCGTCAAGCACAACAAGAATAGAATTTCCAGTTTTTTCATCTTTTTCAATCTTAAAAGCAGGTTTTCCCGCCAAATAATAGGTGTCATTTTCGATTTTACTGAAAGATAAGGTGTTGTTTTCGCTATCTATGTAGGAGTCTAGTGAAACTGCGATTTGCTTTTCGTTCCGGTCAAATTCAAATCCACTTCCATAGGAACTGACAAATTGAATTGAATCAGTCAAGTCAATTGGCTTACCAGACATAACGCCAAGGCTGTCCGACTTAAAACTAATTTCGGTGACAGGGAGCAAAACCTTGAAATATAAATCAAGGCTTCCCTTGTTTAGCATTTCAATCGACGAAACAGTCAATTTAAACTTTTCCTCGTGAGAAGGTTTAAGTGGTTTTACTTTTGCAGTCGTCGCTGTCTCTCCATAAACTTGTAAAGCGCTATCACTTTGCGCCGTGAAGTCAAGGTTCTTTATCGTAACGGCATCCGAATTGACTTTTGCCGAAACAGTAAAGTCCTTGCCATAAAAAACTTGATAGCAATCGTTTTCGCTATCATAAGGCAAAGCATTGCCCGTCTCGTTATCAACGATAGAGACGAGTTCGACTTTTAAATTTTCATACTTATTATCTTCGCCACATGCAAAAAGCACGCCCGACAAAGAAAGCATAAGAATCGCTAGAAATAAAAACACCTTTTTCATTTTTCACCTACTCCTTATTATGTCAAAAAAAATATAAAAATATAATCAAGTCCAAATATTATAATTTATTATAAAATATATTGTATTTTTTTGTCAAATAAATAGGTGTAAAATTTCATAAAAAATGCTCAATTTTTTGCGTTAATTTTTGTTAAATTATTTTGCAATTTTTTTCATATATTTGCTTACAAAATACAGACAAATTTTTGCAAAAAAATTAAAGATTTTAAACAGTTATATTCAAAAATATTTTAAATGATTTTTAGCGTTTTTATGTGATTTTTACGCAAAAATGCCCATTTTTTGCTATTTTTTAGCGTTTTTTGAATAATTTTTAGTCATCTTGATTTTAATTTTTTTTAGAAAATTTTTTCGTTAAAAAATATTTAAAAATATTCAATTTTATTCAAAATTATTTTTATTTTTTTTCAACAAAAATTACTTTAATTTTATCCTTTTTTTGCTAAATATTTAGGCCATTTTATTTAGATTTCACCATACCCTTTTTTCTTAAAATTTCATAATGCCTTTTAGTCGCCTCTCCGCCACGAGTATGTCTTTCAAGCAAGTTAACTTTAAGCAACTTTTGGACATCTTTGTAGAGAGCAAAATTTATTTTTTTAAGTCTCGTCGACAAATCAAAATGAACAGTACTCTTTGAAATCCCGAGTTCTTTTGCAACACTCCTGACCGTTCCTTTTGTATCTAAAAGTTTATACGCTTCCTTCACTACTCTATCTTCTATATTCTCTTTCATAAATCACCCCTTTTGTAAAATTTATGAAAGATAAATGTCGAAATATGTCATAAATTGTTTAAATTTGTTGTCGAAATAAAATTATGTGTATTGTCTTGTATTCACAAATCAATTTGCTTAACGCAAATCTACGACAAGTTGGGGCATCACTAGTTTGAACAATCATCAGTTTCGCAGAAAGACGAACACCACGATTCAACATCATATAATGTAATTTCAATTTTTTTACTTAATAGTAACACAAAGAAGTTTCAACATCCTTTAAAAACCAATAAAAAAAGAAGAGCCACTTTTAGGTGAATCTTCTTTAATTTGTTAAAGACTATAAAAAACTACTTTGTTTCTTCGTCAATATAATTTGCAATATCTTCGACAGTTTTAAGTTCGTCCGCTTTTTCGTCTGGAACAGTAATGCCGAACTCATCTTCAAGAGCCATAAGCATTTCGATATTGTCCAAACTGTCAGCGCCCAAATCTTCCACAATTCTTGAAGTTGGTTTAATTTTATCTACTTCAATATTGAGTTGATTTGCAAGCATTTCCTTAACCTTATCTATTGTCATAATTTCCTCCAACAATTTCAAATCTTGTGTATATTTTACACCTTTTAAAAATTTGTGTAAAGCAATTTAGCACGATTATTTATTGCTATTTGGAAGATAAAGGTTTGGATCTGTTTTGACATTGTCAAGCAAAACTTCAAAATGAAGATGTGCGCCGTCTTTTGCTTCGCCTTTAGCAGAAGTTGAAACTTTGCCAATCACATCACCAGTATTAACTCTGTCTCCGACTTTAACAGAAACATTGTCATCAAGTGAAGCATAAACGGTTTTTAATTTTCCAGTGTGAGCAATTGTCACAATCGTTCCACGCAAATAGTCGCTTTCAACAGAAACTACTTCGCCAGGATAAACAGCCAAAACATTTGCGTCGTCCGCGCCCTTTATGTCCACCGCTTTATGTGCTTCCCATTGTTTTAATGTTGCATTATATTTTAACGCCGTGTTTGAATAGTCCTTTATGACAACCCCTTCCTTAATTGGCATAATAAAAGAAATTGAAGTAGGATTGTTCGTTTGAACAGTTTTATCATCAGTAATTGCCGTTTTTGACGATTTAAGAGCAACAATACTTACAAGCAAAACCGCCATAAAACAACAAGACAATGTAAGAAGCAATCTTTTGTGTCGACTAAAAAAATATTTTATAGAATCTTTCATATTCCCTCCTGTCACAAATTATTGACCATATTTTTGCCTTTAAACATTTTTATTGCATTTTCGCTTTTTTACAATTACAAAACAAAATCCTAAGTAATTTTTAATTGCAATCAAAATAAAAAAGGTTGCGACAAGCAACCTAAAAACAAATCAAATAAATATAAAGCCAAAAAAACAATTTTATATATAAATTTAAAAAGCAATTAAAAAGCGCCAAAAATCATCGGATAGTAAATAGACACTTGCGGTAGATTATCAAACGATTTCGTTAAGAAGCGTCAAAAATTATCTGACAGTCAATTGGCAATCGCGGTGAGATTTTTAAATATTTTTGTTAAAAAGCACCAAAAATCATTGGATAGCCGATAGTAACTCTTTCATTATTTATTGCTATTTGAAAATTGATTTTAGCGCCCCCAACGCAAAGAGATTTAGAAAAAGACGGAGAGTAGCCATAGATTATTGATATTCCGCTTACATATTCTCGTTTTGTTATAGTAATATTTAAGTTATTTAATATATTTTTTTCATCATAATTTTTTAGTAAAAAAGTAACCTGCTTATATACAACATTTTGATTATTTATATTGTCATTTTTCACATTAAAATAAACAAATTGACAATTCATCGTTCTTACATTTCTATCACTTGTATTTTCTATGAAATCGTCGTTTAATACATAGCAAAATTCAGCATTGTTTATGCTAGAAAAATATTCAAAAAAGTCGTCACAATTTTTATTTTGAATTACAAAAAATATCCCCACTGCAACAAAAAAAAGAACTAAGAAAAACACGCAAAATTTTGCAAAAAATTTGTTACTTTTTATAAAAAAAACATATTCTTTTTTCTCATTTTTATTTAGATTATTTTCTCTATTTTTTAAAAGATTTTTATCATAATTTTTATATGTATTTTTTTTAGATTTTTCTACACTTTGATTTTCTATTTGAATAAGTTTTTTCTTTATATTGTGACCTATATTTTCATATCTTTCCATACAAAAATTATTGACTTCAATTTGTATTTTAAACAACTTTTTATTTTTTTATATGGTCTCAAAAAGACATATAAAAACTCATTAAACATAGTCCAAAAGGGTCTTAAAATATTTTCTTCTTTAAAATTATTAGTGGTCTTATAAAAGATAATTTTCTTTTTTTATTATAGACGAATTTTACAAAAAAATAATCCGACCGTATGGTCGGACTAAAAATGTAAAATGATATTATAAGCATAAAATAAGGTTTTATATAAATGACTTATCGGTCGGAAATATATTCTTGCATTCTTCCTTCGCGTCTTACTTTTGCGCGTTCCCTAATTGGCAACTTCCAAAATTCTTTATATTTATCAAGTCTTCTATTGCCTATTGCAT
>CAKVCH010000009.1 GCA_934725745.1 uncultured Clostridia bacterium
GTCGTAACTAATGACAAAGAATCCTTGCAAAATGTAGATATAATAGAAGATAAATCTCCAAATAAGAAGAGCCCAAACTTGCGCGCCTTTTGTTGCAAAGAATGTTGCGAAAAATGCCGTAAACGACAAATCAGCAGTCCCAGTTCCCATTGGAATTGGGTTAAACGCAGATGATAAGTCGACCATAATTGACATTGTTACGATTTGCATCCACGCTTCTGGGTGCCAACCTTCAAACGCGCAAAACAAGAAGAATGGCATTGAATAAATAACAAAAAAATAACCTATCGAACACACAACATTTGTTATTAAAACAAGTGGAGATTTGATTGCATTTTTAGTCGTTTTTTGCCAAACATTTACGGTGCGCATAACGCTTTGAAATGATTTTTTGTAGTCTTTTATGATTCTAAATTTGCCTATTTTAATCTTGCTAAGTAGTTTTAAAATTCCTACAACAAATCCCGCACCCGCACGCTTGTTTAAAGAAATAAATGTAACAACAAAAATAACAACAGCAAGAACGGAGTATCCTATCCAACTGAATGTCGAAGCAAGCCCCGTCGCGAATCCCGACACGCCGTTTGCGGAAACAATAAGGTTTCTAAACAAAAAGAAAGTCGCGCCAACAAACAAAATCATTTGATAAAAAATGTATTTTGTCATAACAATTGAAATGCCTTCGCCCGCTTTAATTCCATATCTATTTAGATATAAGACTTGGAAAGGTTGCCCGCCAGTTGATAGTGGAGTTATGACATCATAATATCTTCCAAGTGCACCAATTTTATAGGATAAATTAAATCTAAAAGCGCCTGTTGACCTGTGTATCAAAACAGCGTATCTAACTTGGTCAAGAATCATCCCCAACGCAAAAGTGCCAAGGGCAGCCAAAATAAACCACCAATTGACTCCAAAAATGGTCGACAATTGCTCTCTAGGGTCTGTTTCGCCAGAAAGTTGCAACCACAATACAATGCCAATAACGATTATATTTAATCCAAAATAAAGGAGATTTAATAACTTTTTCTTCTTTGTATTTGGATTTTTTGCCTTGGTCGTTTCAATATACTCTTCGACCTTTTCTTCGCTATCACTTTTTATCTCTTGTTTTGTCAAAGGAGCAATGAAAAATTTTGTATATTCCGCGACATTTGCGCCATAATTTCTAAGAAAACGGGACACTTTGCCACGTTTATATCTCATAAATTTTAATAAAGGCGATGACAAAACATGCCGTTTTTTAGGCGTTGTTTTGTTTTTCTGCGACATATTTTCTCCTCCTTTTTAGAGATAAAAATAGACAAAAGCAAGAAAAATCTTGCTTATTACCTATTAGTAAAGATCAGAATAGTTCCCTTTGTTGTAAGTCGTCGATTGTCCATTCTTTTGTGAGTCAACAATGTTTGCTTTAATGGTGTTGTAATTATCAGTAATAACTGCGTCGTAGAAGTAATCAAACAAATTCTCGTTGTAACTAAGAGAAGTCTTAACTCTGCTTAAAACTTCATAAACATTATCCGCAGTCAAACTTTCGACTTCGCTAGAATTGTTGTAAAGATTGTTTAATGTTCCAGTATACATAACGATGTGGTAACCGCTATATTTATCGTTTGATTCATAGACCATCTTGACACTTCCAACAGTTCCCTTTCCGTCGTTATAAAGGTCTCTTACAAGAGTTGTAAATGTCTCGACCATTTGAGAATTCTTTGTGCCAACGACATAGTCATACTTTGCATTGATAATGCCAGTATCAACATTATATTTATATAAATAATCATTGAAAATTGACACTCTTTCTTCTAAATCGGTAACATTTTTAAGTGAATCTTGGATATTTTCATAAAGTTTTGTTACAGTAATGCCGTCTTTATCCACAACTTCGCCTGTTGTTAGACTTCTTTCATAAGCAAAAGTATTGTTCGCCGACTCTTCAAGAGCCTTTGCAATTTCCAATTTTTCGCCAGAATATTTATTTTTTAAAGCAGAAATATTTGATGTTTGGCTGTCGCTAAGTTTAATCAAAATGTGAGTGCAAGTAATCATTGTCTCTTCACTTTGGTTGCCATAATAAATAAAGTTGTCTCTATAATTCGTAGTTGAAAGTGCCTTATAATAGTTGTTCTTATCCTTAAAACTATTATAAAGGGACACATTTTCGTCATACTTTTTAGCGTATTTTTCCGCAATTTTTGTTAATGTTGTATCAAGTGGGACATATTTTCCAAGAGTTGCGTCATACTTTAAACCGTTATGGTCTTTAATTTTTTCTTGGAATTTTGTAATTTTTTGTGAGTCAAGGTTGCTTGCAAAAATCTTTTCAATTTGACGAGTTATAACCGCCAAATCTGACATATCGCTATATTTATAACTCTTTTGAGATATTTTAAGCCCACTTATAAATCTCTTCCAAGTTCTCGTTTTCAAATCTTTACTTGTTGTATCAATATGTTTTTCATATTCGTCAATATATGTCAAAGTAAACGCCTTTGCATCTTCTTCGCCAGTAAAAGTCCTATCGAAATGTTTTTCCTTTTCAGCATTAGTCTCTTTATAGACGATTTTCCCATCAAGAGTAGAAAATTTTGACACATAACTTGCTTTCACAGCGTATTCTGGGTCCTTACTCTTCTCTTCTTCACTTTCTTCTACAACATCAATATCAAGTTCTTGCTTTACGACATTCAAGTAGGATTTTAAACCACTATCAAGATATTCCCAAGTGTTTGCAACAACTTCGTCATAATCGTCACTTGTCAAAGCATATTCAGGTTGCGAGTCAAGATAGTCAAGAAGATATTTTTGATCCAAAAGCTCATCAATAGTCTTTTTCAAAGCTTCTTCTTGCGAATATCCGTATGAAGAAGCATAATAATATCCGCCGTTGTTATAGGCGTTAATAAGTTCTTCCCTTGTCACGCTATATTTTCCATTTGACGCGACAACAGAATTTAAAGACATTGAGTTGTCTTTATTAAACAAGTTGCACCCCGTCAAAACACAAAGGGCAGAAAACATAAGTAATACAAATGTTGCAATTTTTTTCTTCACTTTTTCGCTCCAATATTAAAGTCATTTTAGGCTTTTACGCCACCAAAAAAGATATAAAAATCTTTTAAAAGGTCATAAACTTAAAAACAAACAGACTTCTAAGCAAAACCTATAGATGTATTATACATTATAAAACAATAAAAATCAATTATTTCATCGAGTTTTTTAGCAGGAAAATTTTTTATTTTTATTTTAAAAACCCTTTTTCTTTATGTGCCTTTTTTTTATAAAAATTGTCACTTTAAAAATAATAAACCAATTTTTATCCTAGACTGCAAATTTTTCTAGGAATTTTATTAAGTTTTGCTCAGAGTCAATTATATTTTCTTCCCGCTTAATACTAATTATTGGCAATTTGTCGTCCATTAAACAAAATAACACACTTTTTTCATTGAATTTTTTGAAAAAATCCATACTTTTTGCGTCTTCATAAAAATAAACCTTTGTTCCAAACGAGTTTAAAACAATTTTACTTATATATAACTTTTGCGCAAGATTCTTTATTAAGCCTACAAGACACAATTGTTTAATAGGACTTGGAACAACTCCATAAGTGGTCTTTATTTCATTTAAAAGTAAAACAAATTCTTCGCGAGAACTTATCCTACTTACCTTTGAATAAAGGTTAATTCTTCCTTCCGAACTTTCGATAAAGCCCGCAGGAATAAAGGCGTCGATGTCAATATTTATTTTAACTTCTCTTTTTTCTTCGACCTTTTCGCCACGAAGTTCGCGGACGGCTTCGTTTAAGAGTTTAACATATAAATCATAGCCCACTTGTTGCATATGCCCGTGTTGATTTCGCCCCAAAATATCACCCGCGCCCCGAATTTCAAGGTCTCGCATTGCTATTTTGTAGCCACTTCCAAAATCCGAAAACTCCATTATCGCGTCAAGTCTTTTATAACTATCCACCGTCAAAGTTTTGTCTTTTGAAAAACTAAAATACGCGTACGCTTCAATATTACTTCGCCCCACGCGCCCACGAAGTTGATAAAGTTGAGATAGTCCCAGTTTGTCCGCGTCAACGACAAATAGTGTGTTTGCGTAACGCAAATCAATTCCATTTTCTATTAAAACGGTGCTAATTAAAATTTGAGTTTTTCTTGAATAAAGGTCATAAATCGCACTTTCCAAAGTCTTACTGTCCATTTGTCCGTGTGCAAAACCTATTTTTGCGTCAGGCAAAAGAGATTTTATGTGTGAATAAAAATTAGTTATCGACGCGACCTTGTTATACACAATAAGAACTTGTCCGTCGCGGTCTAGTTCCCTTTTACAAGCACTGACAAGAAGCGAGTCTGAATAATCAATAACTTGCGTGACTATCTTTTTTCTTTGTCTTGGTGCTGTCGACAAAAAGCTCACATCGCGGATACCAACAAGAGACATATATAATGTTCTTGGAATTGGAGTCGCGGAAAGAGACAAAACATCGACGGATTTTTTGATGTTTTTCAATTTGTCCTTGTCGTCGACGCCAAATCTTTGCTCTTCGTCAATTATGATTAGCCCCAAATCTTTAAACTTTATATCACGCCCAAGCAACTTATGTGTGCCCACAATAAGATCAATTTTGCCGTCTTTTAGGTCAGATTTAATTTGTTTTTGCTCTTTTTCTGTTTTAAAACGGTTTAAACACGCAACCCTAACCATAAAATCGCCAAGTCGCGACATACAAGTTGCATAGTGTTGTTCGCAAAGAATTGTTGTTGGGCAAATAAACGCAACTTGCTTGCCGTCTTGAATTGCTTTAAATGCGGTCGCGAGCGCAACTTCTGTTTTTCCAAAGCCGACATCCCCGCAAAGAAGTCTATCCATAATTCGGTCACTTTCCATATCTTTTTTTATTTCAAGAAGCGCTTTCTTTTGGTCATCCGTGTATTCATAAGGAAAAGATTTTTCAAAAGATTCTTGAAGATAAGTGTCCTTTGAATATTTGAAACCTTTTAGGTTTAGTCTTTCTCCATAAACTCTAACTAGGTCAAAAGTCATTTGTTTGAGCGAATTTTTGACTTTTTGTTTGATTTTATAAAATTCGGTTCCGCCTATTTTGTTGCACTTTGGCTCGCCTTCGCCAGAAAAAGCGGACAAAAGGTCTGTATTTTCGCTTGGAACATACAATTTGTCGCCGTCACGATATTCTATTATTATATAGTCGCGCGAAACAGAAGTAAGTCGCATATTTTCAATGCCGACACATTTTCCTATCCCGTGGATTTCGTGAACGACATAATCGCCAACTTTTGGCAAGAATTTTGGCTTAGCAGTTTGCTTGGTCGTTACATTCGTTACTTGAATATGTGATAAAAGTTCTTTTTCACCCACAATAAGCAAGCGTTCCATTTCAAAGTTAATAGACGAAATAAGCCCTTTCTTTAAAATATTTACAAGTCCTTTTTGCAGACTTTCAATATTATCGCAAAGAGCATATTTTATATTTTTTTCATCCAAAACATTTTTCATTTTATTTTGATGAAGGTCGTCACTTAAAGATAGCGCAACGGTGTAGCCGTTTAATAAATAATCTTTTGTTTCGTTTGCAAGTTCAATATAGTTGTCTACAAATTTTGGAATATGCGGACAAATAAAATTAACTATTTTTTTACTTTCAAAAAACTTGTTTTGAGAGACTAGCCTAGCGTAGGCAATTTTTCTAAATTTTTCAAATTTTTCAAAAATTTCTTTAAGAGTAAAATAAAAATCCATATTTTTGGGCAAAAACTCGCCTGACATTGATAGGTCAAGAAAACTATTAACATTCTCGCTATTTATGGCTCCAAGTTTGTCAAAAATGAGTTTTGGCTCGTCAAAAAGAAGGGTTGCATCATTTGCATAATCCAAAATCCCCATTGAAAAATAGTCTAAATAAGGCGCAAAAAAGACGGACGAAAAATTGCTTTTAGCACGCAAATAGTCAAGTTGAGTTGACACAATTTCGCTAATTCTTAGCATATTTTCGTCTTTTAATTTTAGGTTTGATAAGTCTTTTTTTATTTTGAGTTCTAAGTCGTCACATTTAATTTCGTTTAGGTCAATAAAAGAATTGCAATAAATCGTCTCTGCCTTTTTGTTGTCCAAAAATTTGTAACTATCTAGTTCATAACTTCTTATGCTTTCAATTTCGGTGTCAAAAAAACTTATTTTAATTGGACTACTTTCCCCCACTGGGAAAATGTCTACAATATCACCTTTGACTGAAAAATCGCCAGTGTCAAAGGCAACATCTTGTCTTTTGTACCCCATCGAAACGAGTTTATCTATAAGGTCATCAAAATTATACTCGTCACCTACATTTAGTTGCAAAAAATGCGAGAGAAAAAAATCTTTTGTTGGAACTTTTTGAAATAGCATTGACGGTGTCAAAAGCAAGACATCCCAATCGTTTTTTGCAAGTTTTGATAAAGAAATATAGTAATCTTTAAATTCTTTTGAATTTTTTTCTGAGATTGTAATAAGTAGTGGCAGTTTTTCTTCAAAAACAACCACCTTTTTATTTAGTCTCCCCAGCGTTTCCTTGTAAAGCGCAAGCCCTTCTTCGCTATTTGCGATAATAACAGTTTTTCCAGCAAAAAAATATGGCAAAAAAGCTTTTTCGCCATCATTTAAACCGCTAAATGTCAGTTTATCCCAATTATCTATGCCAGTTAGGACTTGCTTTAAGTTATTCATTTCCTATCAATTTTAACACTTTTTCCAAGCCTTCGTCAATAGCGGAGTCAATTTTAGCCATACTTTCGTCGTCAATTTTGCTTAAAACATAGTCGACAAGCGGAATTGATTTGTCATTTCCAGCGCCAATTTTTAGTCTTGGAAAATTTTCAGAGCCTAGGCAATGCACGATGCTTTTTAGCCCGTTATGCGTCCCAGCGCTTCCGTGTTCGCGAAACCTTGATACGCCCTTTTCCAAATCGATGTCGTCACAAATGATAAAAATATTCTCTGGTGCCAACTTGTAAAATTTACTAAATTGCGCCACCGCTTCCCCTGAGTTATTCATATATGTGAGTGGTTTTATAAGAAAAACAATTTCGCCCGCAATGTTTGTTTGAGCATAAAGAGCGTTGAATTTTGACTTGCAAATTGAAACGCCAAGTCTTTTTGCCAATTTGTCAAGCGCCATAAAGCCTATATTGTGATAAGTTTTTTTATACTCGTCCCCAGGGTTACCAAGCCCCACTATAAATTTCATTATTTTTTCTCCTTGTAAGTGAATGGTGGAATTTTTGTGTCATTCTTTATTTCAACATTTTTTAAAAAACTAGATTCTACTACGCAATTATCTCCAATTTTGCAATTTTCAATAACGGAATTATCTCCAATTTTGCAGTTTTCACCTATAACTGTCGCACCACGCAAAACACAATTTGCCCCGATGTGGACACCTTTTTTAATCTCAACTAAGTCATCAATATAGCAAGTTGACGGCGCATCAAACTCCACTTTTAAGCTAAGTTTAGACAAAATATTTTGACGCATTTTTTCGCGCGCTTGCGATAAAGTGGAAAGATTAAAAATATAGAAAAAGTCTTGTTTATTTAAAAAATTTGCTTCACACGAAAGCTCAATCTTATTTAACTTAATAGCACTCGTTTTAACAATTGCACCTCTAGGCAATTTGCAAAAATCCGTGTTTTTTGAGATCGCATATTCGAGCGCGTCAGAAATTGTTTCTTGCCTTACAAGTGGCGTATCGGAATATAAAATTATTGTGTATTCTTCATCCTTTAAATATGGTTTCACAGCGTCAAGTATAGGCTCACTTGACACAATTTCTATCGTTTCATAATTTGAAAGAGCGTCTAAAACATACTCTTTTGATGACCTACCCATCAAGTCTTTTTCCACCAAGTTTTTTGTCTCTTTAAACGTTATAACAATTGCCCGAACCTTTGTTTTTGAAAGGTCGGTAAGCTCAAACTCTGTCAATATTTCAGTCGAAAAAATAATATCATTCATATGTTATATGTTAAATTTTTCTTCTCCTTTTGTCAATTTTTTTGCGTCAAAAATTAGCGTTTCGCGACCAAAAATGAAAATCTTTATTTGTCCGCGCAACTTTAATTCAGATATGACATCTTTTGCAAAATTTACATTAAAATTTTCCCCGCACAAGAAAAATATTTTTCCTTTTTTAAGGTCATCAATAATTGTAACGACCCTTTCTTTTAAAGGTTTTTCACCATTTTTTCTAAAAGGCTCATCTTCTTGTCTTTCAAAAAAACAAGGTATTTCTTTGTCGCCAACCTTTGTAAAATAGTTTCCATTAAATTTAATTTCGACTTCTTTCCCAAGGAGTTTTTTTAGTTTTCCTTTTTCACGCGCACTACAAAAAAAAGAGTCAATTAAAGCCTTGCATTCCTTTTCCATAACGCCAAAAGTTATTTTAGGTGAAAAGCCAAAATCGCCATTTGTCAATTCAACTTTTCCGCCACAGCAACCAAAGTTTTCGTCTTTGCACCCAACAAAAACTTGTCCAATCCGCGCGTTTATAATTGCCCCTGTACACATCGCGCAAGGCTCTAATGTAACATACATTTGACAATCTGAAAGTCTAAATGTATGAAGATTTTTGCACGCTTTTTGAATTGCCAAAATTTCTGCGTGACAAAGTGCGTTTTGCGTCTTTTCTCTTGTGTTGTATGCCCTTGCAATAATTTTATCATCTTTTACAATCACTGCGCCAACTGGCACTTCACCTATTCTTCCCGCTTTTCTAGCCTGCAAAATGGCTTCTAACATATATTTTTGCATTTCGTACCTTCTACCCGCCTGGGTTATCCTTGTTTTAATAATTCTAAAACAATTGCATGCAATTTGTCAAACAACTCATTTTGATGTGAAAGCGCAATTGGATGAGATAATTTGTCATTTCCAAATTCAATCGTAAAACCCGTTATGTCAAGATTTAGTAGACAATAATCTTTATATCCGCCACCACTTCCAGTTGTAAAAATGCCTTTATATTTTGACGCGTTTTCAATTGTTTTTAAATATTTTTCTTGCTCATCTTTTGTCTTTTTTGACTGTCCAGTGTAACCAAAATACACGACTTCGCCTTTTGTGTGAAGGCTTAGAGTTAAACTAGGCTTAAAGGTCTTAGTTAAATTTATAAGGGCTTTTACTTCACTTTCAGAATTAGGCGAAAATCCAACGAAATTAGCAAAACTTGGCGCGTCAAACTTGTTTTGACTCCCCGTTCCCCAGCCCGCATCAAAATTACAGTTTAAGTCAACGCCATTTGCGTTTGCCTTGTATAGTCTTTTGGGAGTGGTTGCTAAAATTTTAGATACGACAGCTTTCTTTTTTTCGCTTCTTATAAAATCTGCCCCTTCCGTGCAGATTCTGACTCCGTCGGGATTCATAACTGGAACAACAACAATTTTACTATCAAGCGACAAATTTCTTAACTCTTCAACAAGCCGAATCGCCATAAAGGAAGTTATGTATTCACGCGCGTGAATAGACGCTTGAATAAGAATAGTCCTATCCCCTTTACCAAGCAAAAAAGCCACAAGCGGTTCTTTAAGTTCACTTTTGCCAAAAATTACAAAGGGCGTCGTTTTCTTTAACTTTTCTATGCTCCCCATTAAATTTTCATAAATTGTCATTAAAATATCATATGAAAATTGCTTATTTTTTTCTACTTATGATATGTTGTGTTGTTTTTTATTGTAAACGCACGATATATTTGTTCTTCAAGCATAATTCTAAATAAATGGTGTGGAAAAGTCATTTTTGAAAAGCTTATCTTATCGCACTTTTTCTTGAAATCTTCGTCTATTCCATAGGAACTTCCTATAACAAAAGTTAAGGACGATTTTTCAAAGGACGAAAAAAGAAGAGAAGAAAATTCAACACTTGTGTAATTTTTTCCTTCTTTTGCTAGAACAAAAACTTTCCCAGAAACTTTTTTAGATATTAAATCGGCTTCTTTTTTAAGCGCCATTACAATTTCATTTTCAGAAGGGTTGCTAGACAATTTGACGGGCGGAAGTTGAATGATAT
>CAKVCH010000010.1 GCA_934725745.1 uncultured Clostridia bacterium
ATTTTAAACTCGCCAACTATTTTTAAGCCTTTATAAAAGTAAATTTTACTAAACTATCAAAAATTGTTTTTACTAATATAAAGGCAAAAATAATTAGTTTTTAAAATTATTACGATTTTTTGCTTGTAAACGCCAATTTGTCGTTTTGAACAGATACTATAATATCATTATCTTTTAACTCGCCTGACAAAAGCGCGTCCGTCAATTGGTCTTCAATGTCCGTTTGAATGAGCCTTTTAAGTGGTCTTGCGCCATATTCAGCCGAAGTTCCTTTATCTACAAGATATTTTAAGGCACTTTCCGTAAATTTTAAGCCAATTCCGCGGTCTTTCAACTTTTTGCTAAGGTTATTAAGCATAATTTTTGCAATTTTTGTCAAATCATCTTGAGACAAACTATGGAAAACTGTGATAACATCGATTCTATTCAAGAATTCTGGCTTAAATTTCTTTCTAACCGCATTCAAAATGACTTCTTTCATTTGCTCGTAGTCTGGATTGTCCGATGTAAAACCTAAATTGTTGAAACCAAGTTGTGATGTGTGATTTGTTAAGTCGCTAACACCGCAGTTACTTGTCATAATGATGATTGTGTTTTTAAAGTTAACGGTTCTTCCGTGGCTATCTGTAAGTCTTCCGTCATCCAAAACTTGTAGCAAAATATTAAACACATCTGGGTGCGCCTTTTCTATTTCATCAAAAAGAACGACAGAATAAGGTTTTCTTCTTACAAGTTCCGTCAATTGACCGCCGTCATCGTGGCCTACATACCCTGGAGGTGCGCCGATAAGTTTTGACACAGAATAACTTTCCATATACTCGCTCATATCAATACGAATAATGTTATTTTCGTCATCAAACATCGCTTCTGCTAGAGCCTTGCAAAGTTCAGTTTTACCAACACCCGTTTGACCAAGGAACAAGAACGAGCCAATAGGCCTCTTGCTATCTTGGAGACCAACTCTTGACCTTCTTATCGCTTTACAAACCGCACTGACCGCTTCGTCTTGACCAACAACACGCTTATGAATGACCTCTTCAAGATGTAACAACTTCTCTTTTTCGCTCTCTGTGATTTTAGCGACTGGAATGCCCGTCCAACGCGAAACAACCTCCGCAACATCTTTTTCTGTTATTCTTGGCTCGACTTTTGGCTTGCTTAGGTTGTACTTGTCTTGCTCTTTTTTGAGTTCGTCGTACATAGTTTGAAGGTCGTTTGCAAGTTTGGTTGACTTTTCATAGTTATGTTGAACAAGTGCTTCTTGATAGTTCCTATGCACTTCTTTAAAATTATCTTCCATTTCTTGCAATTGCTTTGGTTGCATTGTTCCGCTTACACGCACACGGCTACTTGCTTCGTCGATAAGGTCAATTGCCTTGTCTGGGAGCGCCCTATCCATAATATATCTATCAGAAAGTTTCGCTGCCGCAACTATCGCTTCATCTGTTATTTGAATCTTGTGGAAGGCTTCATAACTGTCCTTTAAGCCACGCAAAATGAGTATTGTTTCGTCGACACTTGGTGGGTTAACCATAATTGGTTGAAAGCGCCTTTCAAGAGCCTTGTCCTTTTCAATAAACTTGCGATACTCGTCGGTTGTTGTAGCACCAATTGTTTGAAGTTCACCACGAGCAAGATATGGCTTTAACATATCCGCTGGATTAACATCACCCTTCTCACTTCCCGCCATCGCAAGCGTATGAATTTCGTCAATAAAAACGATAATATTTCCGTCTTTTATAATAGTTTCAATTGCATCTTTTAACCTTTGTTCAAGTTCACCCCTAAACTTTGTCCCAGCCATTAAAGAGCCAATGTCAAGAGCAAAAATAGATTTATTTTGAAGTTCTTGTGGGACGCGATTTTTAACAATTGCTTGGGCAAGCCCTTCGACGACCGCCGTCTTACCTACGCCCGCTTCACCTATCAAAATTGGGTTATTTTTGGTCTTTCTGCAAAGAATTTCTATAATTCTTTCAATCTCTTTGTCCCGACCAATAATTGGGTCCATTTTGCCTTGACGCGCCTTTAAAGTTACATCATAGCCAAAATCTAAGAGACTTTCTGGAAGAGAACTCTTTTCGCCAGTTGATTGTTCGTCGACCGCTTTATATGTGTCTCCACCGTCAATGTTGGCGTTTTTAAGTTCGTCGTATATTCTCTCACGAAGATTTAAAGTGTCTATATTAAAATAACTGCTAAGAAGTTTAAAAGCAAAACAATCTTCATTGTACAAAATTCCAATTAAAAAATGTTCAGCACTTAAAAAGTTATGCCCCAACTTGTACGCGATGTTAGAAGCCGTGACAAGAATGTTTTTACTTCTAGGCGTAAGTTCCAATTTGTCTGGGCCAAGATTTGGATTGTAGCCTGGTTGCGTGATTTTTTCAAGGAGTCTTTCCTTTGTGACATTTTCGTCACGCAACATTTTACAAGCAAGAGATGACGGAACGCACAAGATACCATACAAAAGTTGCTCAGAGTCAATCTGATTGCCCTTCAATTTTTTTGTAATTTCCCCAGCGTTGTTAAGCATTCGTTGGGCGCTATCCGAAAATTTAATAAAATTATTCATCTTTTTTCTCCTTTAAAACATTAAGTATTGTGTTTTTCATTATGTTTGAACGAATTGAACCTTCAAGATGTACTGGATTTGAAAGTGCCTTTGGCGAAATTGCATATGAGACTATTTTTGCTTCTTCAAGCGTCATAAATTTCTTTTTAACCAAATCTTCCAATATATATTTTGCATCATTATACCCCAATTCTTTTGGCATATTTTCGATAATTTTGTAAAAATAATTGTCATCAAAATCTTTTATTCTTTCAATTTTAATGTATCCGCCACCACCGCGCTGGCTTTCAATGATGTATCCGCGATTGATATTAAAACGCGTTGTCAAAACATAGTTAATTTGACTTGGCGCGCATTTAAAATAATCGGCGAGTTCGTTTCTCGACAAATTTACATCGTCATCATTTCCCATTGTACCTAAAATAAAATTTTCAATAATATCGCTAATTGTAGGCATTATTATCTCCTTTTTATAGTTTTTAATCAAAAAAAAGTATTTTTTATAATAAAATTGACTTACTTACTCTGTTTGACTTTCTTTGACCTTTAATATTTTAATACAACATTTTCCCTTTGTCAAATAAAATTTTCCCATTTTTCAGAAATTTTTAACAAAAAAAGTCTAGCATTTTTAAAGTACACTTTTATGCTAAACTTTTTTTATTTTAAAATCTTGCTTTAAACTTTTTTAGTCCTTTGTCAAAATTGAATTTATAATTGTAAGGCACGCAACGCCCACATCGCCGAAGATTGCTAGCCACATATTGGTTATTCCTAACATTGACAAAACCAAGATTGCGACCTTCGCTACAATTGCAAAAATTATATTTTCCCTAACCTTTCTAATTGTTGTTTTACATATCTTTCTAGCTTTTAAAATTCCGCGCAAGTCATCTTTCATCAACACAACATCGGACGATTCAATCGCGACATCACTTCCTACCCCGCCCATTGATATGCCGACATCCGCTTTTGTCAAAACAACAGCATCGTTTATTCCGTCTCCAACAAAACACACGCCCTTTTTGCTTTTTTCAAGCAAAATATCTAGTTGTTCCGCCTTTTGTGTTGGCAAAAGGTTTGATTTATATTCAATTTTATTAAGAGCATCGGAAACATTTTTCGCCACATCTTCCTTGTCGCCAGTCAGCATAACAACATTGCAATTTTGAGCTTTTAAGTTCGCTATAACATCTTTGCTTTCTGCTTTAATTTCGTCACAAAGTGTAATTCCACCTATAAAAACACCATTTTTTGCGACATAGACCACCGTTCCAGAGTGTTCTTCAACTTTAACGCCGTTTTGCGACATCAACTTCTCATTCCCGCAAAGAATTTTATTTTTTTTATTTACAACTTCAACTCCCAGCCCCGAAAGGTTGTTTAATGCGTATCCATTGCATATTGCCAAATCAAAGCCAAATTTTTCCACATAATTTAGAATTGAAAGCGCAATTGGATGACTTGAATATTGCTCTGCAATAAACGCGCACTCTAATATTTCCTTTTCATTTTCCTTTGGAAAGACATCTTTTACCGCTAAATTCCCTTGCGTCAATGTGCCAGTTTTGTCAAAAACAAATGTGTCGGCGCTTCCAAGTTTTTCGAGATACTCACTTCCCTTTATCAAAATTCCGTTCTTTGACGCCTTGCCTAGTCCGACGAAAAAGGAAAGTGGAACAGAAATTACGAGCGCGCAAGGACAAGAAACAACCAAAAATGATAGCGCTCTATAAACATATTCTCCCCAATTTCCCGTGATTAGTGACGGAATAATCATAATTAAGAGAGCTAGCCCTACGACAAACGGTGTGTAAATTCGAGCAAATTTTGAAATAAATTTTTCAGACGTCGATTTTGTTTGAGATGCATTTTCAACTAAATCTAAAATTTTTGCGACTGTTGAATCCTTATATTCTTTCTCGACTCTAACAATTATTGTGCTTGTTAAATTTATGCAACCGCTATATATCGCGTTTTCTTGCCCCACTTCTTTTGGTAGACTTTCACCAGTTATTGCCTTTGTGTCAAGAGTGGATTCACCACTAACAACAACGCCGTCGACTGCGACTTTTTCGCCTGGCGCAATAACAATCAAATCACCAACTTTCAATTCTTCTGGCTTAACTTTTTTTGTTTTTTCACCGACTTTAAGCGTTGCATATTCAACTTTAAGCTTGACAAGCCCCGAAATAGATTTTTTGGTTTTGTCGACCGCAAAATCTTGAAAAAACTCGCCAATTGCATAAAGAAGCATAACAACACACGCTTCGTCAAAGCCTTCAATGTTTTTACCTGTCACGCCACGCACGATTGCAAGTGCAAAAGCGCCAAGCGTTGCAATAGTCATAAGCAAGGTTTCGTCAAAAACTTTTCCTGTAAAAAGATTTTTAAACGCTTGTAAAATCACTTCAAAACCCACAATTAAAAAAGGTATCAAATACAATATAAGTGGCAAAACAAAGCACCATTTACCTTCAATAATCGTTCCTAAATTTATGATTTTGTCGACAATGAAAATCGAGATAAAAAGTATTCCCGAAACAATTATTTTTATCAAATCTTCCTTTTGTTCTTTTTCCATTTTAATTCCTTTTCTTAAAATTGCCCGCTATTGTGTTAAAACTTTAAAATAAAATAAACCCCATAAACAAAATGCCTAAAATTCATTTTAACAACTATGCGCTTTACCCATTAAAAAGCAAAAACACTTATGAAAATTTAAAAAACCTTTTACGGTCGCAACTTAATTTTTATTTAAACATTTGAGCAAATGTTCAATTATATTTTAAAAATAATAGGGATTATGTCCCCATATTTTCTATTATAATTATATGCCTACTTTTAATAAAAAGCAACAAAATTTATAGGTTTTGGTAAATTTTTTTATTTGTTTTCATTTATGTGCGACAACCCACATTCCATTATTTTTATAACGTGGTCGTCGTCAAGAGAGTAATAGACTTCCTTTCCCTGCTTTTGCGCTTTAACCAATTTTGCATTTCTAAGCACTCTCAATTGATGTGAAACCGCTGAAATAGTCATATTTAGGATGCTCGCCAAATCGTTAACGCACATTTCGGCGGTACTAAGACAACTTAAAATGCGCGTTCTCGTACTATCGCCAAAAACTTTAAAAAGTTCTGCTAAATCGTACAATTTTTGCTCATCAGGCAAATTTGCCTTCAATAAATCCAAATTTTTATTTTCCATTTTAACCTTCTTATACAAATTGTACAATAAGTGAAAAATTAAGTCAAATCAAAACTCTCGAACTCCATATCAAGTTCATCGTCGTAAGAAGTTTTAATTCTATTTTGATAACCCGCAAGACGCATTCTCTCAACATCAATTTGTTCCGAAAAATCTTTTTTCGTTGAATCAATATATTCGTCTTTTTTGTATTTCTCGACCATTTCATCATTTTGGACAAAGTTGGTATAAATTTCTTGGCGCGATAAAAGCTTATCAAGTTTTATGGCAGAAATTTTTTCAAGCAAATCACTCTCACTCCCACGATATTCGTATACTGACTGTACACTATGCGTTATAGGGTTTTCAAATTTGTCTCCACACTCAAAATTTAGCCTTGAAAGAATCTTTGTAACATCATAATATGGCGTCATTTTCCCAAAGTCTTTCTTGTCAATTAAAAATTTCTCTAAGCGTTTTGAAATTTCACCCATTGGCTTTTCAATTTCCTTCGTCGTCATAAGGTCGTTTGATAAAGAGCCAATTTTAGCATAATCAGTCATTAAATCATTCATCTTGCCCAAATTTTCATCAATATATTCATTGACTTGTTTTTTTGAAGAAAGTGTAGAAAGAGTTGACTTGTTCTTCTTAATCGCCTTTACATCGCTTTTGAGTTGGTTGTATTTTTCTTCAATCTTTTCCGCACAGCCATAGTAATATGTCGAAACTTTATCCATATTGATTAAATCGACTTCCGCCATTGAATAATTTAGCAATTCACGAACACTTTTTGAGACATTTTGGTCACCAAGAATCATTATATCTGTCTGTTTATTGCCAATATTTTGTATATTTGAATGTTTAACAATTGCAGTAATAATCATTTTTTTTCTTCCTTTTTGCGAAAAGCATTCTAGCACAATCTACACTCATTGTCAATCCTGTCAAAGCAATATATATGGTAAAACATTTTTGACCGCATAGTCTTATGAGTAAACATAACTCTCAATCAATATCCACGACAAAAATCTAGCGTTTATACGCTTAAAAATTTGTTCACCAAATAAAGCGCCCTAAAACCACATATATATTCTCTATCTAATGCTATCTTCCCCAAATTGTCTTTTAATTATAGGAATAGCATAATCAAACATATTACAATTTCTTGCCGATGTTCCACATAGTTCTTTAATAAAAATAGGTTTTATGTTATTATCAAATAAATTAAAACCAATAGCTAAACAGCACGCATCTATATCCGTTCCGCAAATTTCCATCTCATTTATGTTTAGATTCTTAAATAAATCTATGTCTTTTTGAGATAATCCATAACAATTTTTTACAATAATTTTTGCAGACTTTGGCATATTGATGATCAGCTCTTGACTGCTAGTGTCTTTTATTCCATTCCATTTTAGTATCCTTGTATATGGGCTTTGGTTATTATTGATACATTGCGTGACAAAAATATTATCAAAATTATTAGAAGTTAGATAATTATTTATCTTATCAACCAAGTGCTTATTGCTTTCTTTAATAAGACCATTTTGCATGTCCACAATTATTATATTTTTCATCAAACTCTCCATTGTATTATGATTAAATTTTTCCTATAAAAAACCCGAACACACTATTATAGCGGTTCGGATTATTTTGTTGTGGTGCCGGAGGCCGGACTCGAACCGGCACGAAGTTGCCCTCGAGGGATTTTAAGTCCCTTGTGTCTACCATTCCACCACTTCGGCTTACGATATAACACCTGTTCTTGCCCTCAAGGATTGTTGAGTTTTGGAGGCACCACCCAGATTTGAACTGGGGATGAAGGTTTTGCAGACCTCTGCCTTACCACTTGGCTATGGTGCCATATTAAATCCTTTATTGGTGGGAACAGTAGGACTCGAACCTACGACCCCCTGCTTGTAAGGCAGGTGCTCTAACCAACTGAGCTATACTCCCTAAAAAGTTGGAGCGGAGGACGAGATTCGAACTCGCGACATTCACCTTGGCAAGGTGACGCTCTACCACTGAGCCACCCCCGCATATCCAAATAGTCTTATTGACTACTCTTGTAATATACCAAAACGAGAAACATTAGTCAAGAAAAATTTTCATATTTTTGCAATTTTTTTAAAAAAAATTATTTATATGTAAAATTTTTTACTTATGATAAATTTTTCAAATTCTTTTTCTTGCTTTTAGTCTTTTTAGGAGCCCCCTTGCCATTTATATTATATGTAAACATATATAAAATATGTCACTACATATAATATGGCATTTGTAATTTATTTATTTTTCTATATTTGTTCTTGAACAATTCAATTTTCATTGAAACATATCTTTGACCATTTTTTGCTAATCTTTTAGACAAAAAAATAAAAGAAGTGATAATCAAAATAATTTTGTTTGATGTCTAAACAAATGCGTTTGGGTTTCAAACAAGATTCTCACTTCTTTTATTTTTGGAAAAGCCCTATTCTTTACAAGCAAAACTGAAGTCTTGCCCGTCTGGCTTTAGCCCCTACCTACTACTTGCCACAGTTTTTCGTAGAACAACACGAGTTACTGCATGCCTTTGATTTGCAGGCTTTATTAGAGCAATTTTTTGCCATATAAAAAGCACCTCCCCTTTTAGTTGAGCAATCTCAACAATAGTATTTTAAGTAAAATATGTTCAAAAATACCTTACAATATATTCCAATTATTCTTATTCAGCACATAATATAGCACAAAAAACCAATACAAATATAAGACTTTTTGTTCAAATAATTATTAGTTTCACTAATGAATAACTCAAAAGGACAAATGCAACGCAAACTACCTTTCAATCCAAAAACAATTTAGGTTATCGTCGATTTTTAGCGTGCCATATGTTATTTTGATTTTTTCGCGTTTTAATAAAGTAGAAAAAGCCGTTAGCAACTTTTTAAATTTATTTTCAAATTTATTTAAAATGTTCTTAATCTCTAATTTTATACCGTAAGGCGACTTGGCAGAAAGAGTTAAGTTAACGACGTCCCCCGCTTCCATTTTAAAACAAATTTGGGACACAATATAGTTTGAATCTCCATACAATTCAAACAGATTAGAAAAGCAATCAAGCGCCACAAAGACTAGATTGTTTTCTTCTAAAAACTGTCCAACATCATAGGCAAAACTTGATACTTCAAAGAAATCAAAAAATGTTTGTTCATCTTTATTGCTAGATTCAAACTTTAATTTTGTTAACCCATCCACATCCAAATTTCGCCCAATTTTTAAAATTTTGAAATCTCTGTCCATAATAAAAATCTTATCATTTTCAGCCATATAAAACTTTCCGACTCGTTCGCTAGCAGTAATAAGAAGAGTGTTCGGAAAAACCGCTTCAATTGATTCTACACGCAAATTTGGGTTATTTTGCTCCAAATTTTCAATATATTTTGCTTTTGGTTGATTGAATAAAAGTTGTCCATATTCAAATTTCGTCGAAGAAATAATTTTTGTAATGTTGTCGTTTGAGCAAAACTCTTCATTTTGTTCGCCTTTAAACCTAATTTTCACGCACTGGAGTTGGAATAAAGTAGATGATAAAGAAAGTGCCAAACATAAAACAAATAACACACAAATCATAACAACTAATCGTCTTTTTTTCATACATTCCCCCTTACATAAAAACAAATTGTTATATATCCATTAAAAACATTTTTCCTGTGCACGATTACGCCAAAAATGGTCATTAAATAGACAAAAACTTGTCCACACTTCTTTTTTTTAAAAACAAACTACTTATAAAAATTTCTCTAAAATCTCTTTCAGAAACATCTCTTTTTTTAAAACAATTTTTAATAATATTTACATAGTTTTTCTCAAAATTCGCGCATATTTTTTTCATTTTAAGGTCGTTTTTGTACTAAAGATACAATATTATTTAAAATTATTTTAGACTCTTTTTATATCCGCGCCAAGCGAGTTAAAAACCTTTTCAATTGACTCATATCCGCGGTCAATATTATGTATATTTGAAATGATTGTCTGACCATGAGCATACATTCCCGCCATAACAAGCGCCGAACCCGCACGCAAATCGGTTGCAATTACTTCCGTGCCATACAAGTCCGCCACACCAGTCACGATTGCCGTTCTATCTTTTGTAATAATATTTGCACCCATTTTTATAAGCTCTGGCACATGTTTAAATCTTGTTTCAAACAAATTTTCAGTAACTACACATACACCATCGCTCACACATTGAAGCGCCAAAG
>CAKVCH010000011.1 GCA_934725745.1 uncultured Clostridia bacterium
ACCGCGACCCCGATTACAAGTGGGAAGACTACAAAAACAACACTAATAGTGAACTCGTCGGCAAATTTGGCAACCTATTTAACAGAAGTTTGAATATGCTTAAAAGTTACTTTGGGGGCGTGAACGATTTTGACTTAGATAGTGATTACGAAAAAAGCGCACTCGACCTTGAAATTATTGACGCAATAAAAACTATGCCACAAAAAATTGCGGACGCGTTTGACAAAACAGAACTCCGCGACGCTTATAAACTCATTATGAACTACGCCGTTATCGGGAATGGTTATGTCGAAAAGTCGGCACCTTGGGCGCTTATGAAAGCGGAAAAACAAGAAGAAGCGAAAAAAGTTCTTTGCCTAGCACTTAACCTTTGCGCAAGTTTGTGTGTGTGCGCAAATCCTATTATTCCAACCAAAACACAAAAGTTGTGGGCGGAACAACTAGGGCTCTCTGGCAACATTTCAAGCGTTGACTCGTGGCAAAAAGCAAGCAAATATAATATCAAAAAAGGTCACAAAATAGGCACAGTTGCTCCTATTTTTGAACGCGTCGACGACGAAAAACTCGCGAACTTTAAGGAAATAATGTCGCAACCATTTGATATAAAAGACTTCTTTTCTTCAAAAAAGTAAATTTAGTTTTTTGATAAAAAGTCACGGAAATCCGTGACTTTTTTAATTCTTTTTTAAAATTGCTATATCCTTTTTCTTATAAATTCGAGCTAATTATCTAAGCTGTCCTTTTGTAAATTATCATTTTGTTGGCTATCCAATTCATAATTTTGCAAATCGTCATTTTGTTGATTTTGCGTGCTTTCAATTTTTTTGTCGTTTGTTTCCTCTTTTTGCACACTTTCAACTTGCTTACTACTTCTTTTTTCTTTTGTTTTCCTATTAAACAAAGATTTTACAATTTGGAAGGTTTTATTTATGTCGCCAGTTGGCAAATAGGCTAGGATAAGTAGAATATTTGCAAGCACAAAGCAAACTACAAATTTAACGGCAAGTAGCACAATATTTCCGTCTGGAATAAGCGAACAAATAAAGTAGGTTGCGACTCCGCAAACGGCAGTTACTACGACATCAAAGGCGTAGCGAAGAAAATATGATTTTTCACTTTTTTTGAAGTAATACTTATATAAAACATGCGGTTCGACCCAGAAAGGCGCAACAAGTGTACTCACGATTGTTCCTATAACGATGCCGTTTATTCCAATTAAGTATGCTAGACCAATTGACACTACAAGGTTTACAATTGCTTCCGCAACAGACTTCCATTTGTCTTGACTAAAAAGCCCCGACGCTTCCTTGTACACTCCAACGCCCGCTCTCATTCCCGTCAAATAATAACTTATGCAAAGTAGTAGAACGGTCGAAAAGTCGAGCAAATAACTTGAATCTCCCGTCCATTTTGCAATGAAAGGTTGGAAAAGAGTCACAAGGCAAATCGTTGTCATTCCGCTATAATAAGAAAAAATAAAATTCGTCTTTTTATATCTTTCATAGACATATTCCGTGTCAGAACTGGCAATCAAGTCCCCCGCGCTTGCTTTTATCGCGTTAGAAATCAATTGCGTAATCATCGAAAGAGTGCTGATTATTAAACTATAGTTTGTGTATACCCCCAAAACAGCAAGTCCTAAAAAGGTCGAAATTAGAATATTGTCCGTTGAAAACACGACCGCACTGCCAATTTTATGAAGGCTTATCGCGGTAACATTTTTTGTAATTTCCTTTTTTGTGGCAATATCGAGTTTTTCCGCTTTACCGTTTATTTCTGGGTACAATTTATTTGCGACTATTTGAATGCTAATTCCTTCTACAAGTGCAAATAGTATGCTGGCTGAAAAATAAAAGTAGTAATTTCTAGTTAAAACCAAAATGGCGATTTGTATGCCAACCATTAAAAAGGAGCAAACTGTTTTAATTTTGTTTTCTACATCATTTCTCTGATAGGCAAATAAAAGCGACCTTTTATGTGCTGAGAAGTAACCTACAAGCGTGTAGGCAAGGTACATAACATAAAGAATATAAATATTTATATCCGCTTCGACGCCACCATTCATAAAATATTTTATAAACGGCGTGAGTACGGCGCCTAGGACGCCCACGACAATAGCGATTATAATGTAAAACTTCTTGTAAAGGTTTTGCAAAGATTTAACTTTTTCAATATCATTTTCCGCGATTGGCTTGTACATACTAAATACAATCGCGCTTCCAATCCCAAGCTCGGCAAGGTTCAGGAAAGAAAAAATGTTTGTAAAAAGTCCGTTTAAACCTAAATATTCCGCCCCCATATAGTAGATGAGAACGGTACGCAAAACAAATTGCAACAAAATGTTTGTTACATATCTTATAATATTAAATATTAAATTTTTCTTTATATTCTGCGTTCTTGTCATAGTTTTCTTCTTTTTTCAGTTGAAAGTCATAAGTTGTCTAAAAATTTTAATTTTGATAGGTTTAGTAAAAATTTTTACTTTATACGCTTAAATTTTGCAATTTTTATCGGGGATAAAAGCACGCCAAAAATTTTATAAAGCATAGGCAATTTATAAACATTTGGGAAATCATCTTTAATTTTATTCACCTTTTTCCACGCATAATAACTTGTTGCAAGTCCCAATTTAGATTTTAAACTTCCCTTATTTTTCCTTGCATAATATAAGTCTTGCTTTAAGGAGTACAAATATCCTTTTGGATTTTTGAAAAATAATTTCATTCCTTGAGAAGTATATCCGTCAGGCATATATTCGGCGACATAATATAGATGAGCGCTTGCAAGCATTTTATAATCATACAAAAATTGTTGATAAAAGACGCTTTCCGTGACAAACCTTTCAGTAGGAATCTTTGGAAAAGAAAAGCGTTTTATAATATTTGTTTTAAAGACCAAACAAGTGTCGGCGTCGTACCCGTATTTGGGCGCCAAATCATAAAAATTAAGGGCTTTATACTCTTCGCCCGTCCAATTTTCTTTAAAAGGTTTGCCGTCGGGCTTAACTCGTCGAGAAACAATGCCACAAATGGAGTCGTTTTTATCAACAAGTTTAATTTCTTTGTAAATCTTTTCAACCGCGTCATTTGTCAAATAGTCGTCCGAGTCAATGCACACGATGTAGTCGGTCTTACAAATTTGGTTGGACAAGTCAATGGCAGTGTTTTTCCCGCCATTTTCCTTTTTTACATAACCTATTTTAAAGGGCAAATCTTCTTTTTGCCAATTTTTAACCACTTCTTCCGTGTTGTCCGTCGAGCCGTCGTCGATTATAAGCCAAACAAAATCAAAATTTGTTTGGTTTTTTAAACTGGCAAACAACTTTCCCAACATATACGCCCTATTATATGTAGGGGTAAAAATTGTCAACTTAGTCATTTTTCCCTTCTTTCTTTTCTCTTCTTCCTATAATTTCTTATTCTTTCGGTGTTTTTCTTTCCAACGATTTTTTTAATAAGTGACTTTACTTTTAACTTGAATTTCGCAAACCCTTTTGGTTTTTCAATCCAAGACCCACAAAAATGGTGTATTGTGCAAGTATTTCTTGTGATATTACACACTTTGGTCTCGTAGTCGATTGGACAAAAATAGTCGGACGGATAAAAAACAACATCGCCCAAGTCCAAAAACTTATTATTAAGTTTGATATTTGGATACATTTCTTTTGTTTTATTTGTAATGGCGTGAACATTTGTAGTCAAATCAAGTTTATTTTTGCCTAAAATGAAATGTCTATTGTCATATTGTTTTAAGTTTTCTTCAATCCAACGATTCCCTTTTTCTGCCCCAATTATTCCTGTCGGAACAAACTCGTGTCCTTCATACCCAGAAAAAGCGGAATGCTTTAAATATTTATCCAAAGACTTTATAACTTCGACATCGGTGTCCATATAAACCCCGCCATATTCATAAAGGACTTTAAGACGAATATAGTCGGACACAAACGCCCATTTTTTGGACTCGTACGCTTCCTTACAATAATCATTTTGAGTTATGTCAAAATTGCTTTCATCCCATCTTTTTATTTCGTAGTCAGGACAGTACTTTTTCCAACTCTCTATACATTTTTCCGCTAGCGGAGTTAAAGGATTTCCCCCAACCCACACATAGTGTATCACTTTTGGTATCATATTTTCTCTCCAATGTTTTTTTCTAAAATGTCCGCGATTTGTTTGCACGCGGTGCCGTCGCCGTATGGATTTTGCGCCTTACTCATTTTGGCATACTCGTCTTTGTCGTTAAGTAAAAGTTTGAAATTTTCATATATAACTTCTTCTTCCGTTCCAACAAGTTTCAATGTTCCCGCCTTTATTCCTTCTGGTCTTTCTGTTGTGTCACGCATAACTAAAACTGGTTTACCAAGCGACGGCGCTTCTTCTTGAATGCCACCACTGTCGGTCAAAATCATATAACTTCTCGCAAGAAAGTTGTGAAAATCGACGACTTCAAGTGGTTCAATTATTCTAACCCTACTTTCGTCACCCAAAATTCTATTTGCTATTTCACGAACAACTGGGTTCATATGAATTGGATAAATAACCTTAACATCTTTGTTCTCGTCAACGATTCTTTTAATAGCCTTAAACATATGTTCCATAGGTTTGCCAATGTTTTCTCTTCTGTGCGCCGTCAACATAATAAGTCTGTCTTTTTTTGCCCAATCAAGATTTTCATTTTGATAATCTTCTCTAACCGTTGTCTTTAAAGCGTCAATTGCGGTATTGCCTGTGACATACAAAGTCGAAGGGTCTTTCCCTTCATTTAGCAAGTTTTGTTTTGAAAGTGCAGTTGGACAAAAGTTAAATTTTGAAATAATGCTCACTGCTTGCCTATTAAACTCTTCTGGCCAAGGCGAGTCCAAATTATATGTACGGAGCCCCGCTTCGACATGTCCCACTGGGATGTGAAGATAAAAACACGCAAGCGCCGTCACAAAAGTTGTCGATGTGTCCCCGTGAACTAAAACAATGTCGGGTTTAACATCTTCCAAAACAGCCTTAATTTTTTGTAAGATGTTTGTTGTGATGTCAAAAAGGTTTTGTTTATCTTTCATTATGTCCAAATCATAATCTGGCACAACTTTAAAAGCATCCAAAACTTGGTGCAACATCTCTCTATGTTGCCCCGTCACACAAACAAGTGTTTGAAAACTTTTTCTTCCCTTCAACTCCTTAACCAAAGGGCACATTTTAATCGCTTCTGGCCTTGTACCAAAAACAAGCATTACTTTTTTCATTCTTTATCTTCCCTTTATTTTGTATGCTAATTTGAATATCCCATAAAGTCTTTTGTGAGCAAAAAAGTTTGCCACTTTATACTTAAATTTCTTTGTAAGTTTTTGCTTACACTTGTAGTTTTCTTTACTGTTGTATTCTTGTAACCATTTTTCATTTTTAAACTTTTTAAAAAGGTCATTTTTCCCATTTTTTGCAAGTTCAAGTACAAACTGATAATACATATAAAACTTAAACGCTTTTAGGGTTTTTTCGTCAATTAAAGGGTTTATTCTCTCCACAACAACCTTTGTAAAATCTAGTCTACGATTAAACTTAACTTCATTATATGAGTGGACTATACTCCCCGCGCGTTGGCAATAAAAATACAAATTTTCGTTAACTATTGAAATTACTGGTTTCTTTTCTAAAAGTGGAAGATTAAAAAGCACATCTTCGTAGTACATTCCTTTATCAAATCTATGTAAACCGATGTACTCCCGTTTATATAAAACGCGGCACACGCTTGCCATAACGCTATCCGTGTAGATGTCTTTATTTTCCGTCCAAAATTGTGAATGAGTATAAAAAGTTGCTATGTTTTGGGCGTTGCAATTTTTCAAATTTGTTTCAATGTTTTTTTTGATTGTCCCATCTTCATAAGCAAAAGACATCCCACAAAGAGTCATATCGGCGTCGTTTTCTTTTGCCTTATTTAAAAGTTTTTCAAACATTGTTTTATCAATGTAGTCGTCACTATCAATAAATCCGATATATTTCCCTTTTGCGTTTTCAAGTCCAACATTTCTTGCGTCTGACAATCCGCCATTTTCCTTGTGTATAACCTTTATTCTACTGTCTTTTTTTGCCCACTCATCACACATTGCGGGGCAATTATCACTTGACCCGTCATCCACTAAAATTATTTCGATATTTTTATATGTTTGGCTTACAATAGACTCCAAGCATTTATCTAAATATTTTTCCACATTGTACACTGGAACTATAATTGAAATTAAACAATCTTCCACTTTTGTTATTGTTCCTTTTTAATAAATATATTTTTAAAAACTACTTTTTTGCACCTTTAAACTTGTCGCGACTTTTTTAAAAAATCTTGTCACATCACCCTTATTTAAATCTTGCATAATTATTCTTATTTAATAATTGCGACATCGTCTTTACTAAATAGTATAATATAAACTATGTGATGTTGCTTTGCATTCGCAAATCAATTTGCTAAACGCAAATCCACAACAAGTTGTGGCATCACTAGTTTGAATAACCATCAGTTTTGCTGGTGAGCAAGCTCCCCGACTCAACTTCCAATAATATAATAACTATTATACTATTGTATTATAGCACAACTTTCCAAATATCAAAAACATATTTCGCAAGTTAAAATATCAATATTCTCTCTTTAAAATCTTTTTTGACTCTTAACATATAAAGTTTACTTAAAAACTGATAACTCCACAAAAACATAGTGAAAAAAGGCGGAATTTTGAAAAATTTTTTTTGATTTTAATAAAAAAATGACACTTTTTTTTGAAATGGGCTTTTTTAGCATATAAAATGTGGGTAGGAGAAAAATTATGGACAAAATAAATTACACATTAGATAAAGTGTTGCGGATTGAAAGTGAAATGCAATTACAAGCACAAATCAATCAAGAAACGCAAACAAATCTCGAATCAAAAGTGGATAAAGTTGACGGCAAGGTGCTATCCACAAATGATTATGACAACATAGAAAAAAGCAATGTTGCAAGTAATACTGTTGCAAGGCACTCGCACAGCAACAAAACTGTTCTTGACAACACGACTGCCAGTTTTACTAGCGAAGAAAAAAAGAAACTCGGCGCAATCGAAAGTGGCGCAAAAAAGAATGTTCAAAGCGACTGGGCACAAACTAACACATCATCTGATGACTACATAAAAAATAAGCCTAGCATTCTAAGCACGCTTTATTCCACGACTGGGCAAAACACGGACGGCGCACTAACTCAAAAGGCAATAACCGACCTATTACAAAAAAAGGTCGGCACCGATTTTATAAAAGGGTTGTGGGAAAATCCGTCACCAAGTAGCAATTTTTATCCGCAAACAATCACTTTGAGTTCAAGCGACTGGGATTTTCTTGTTCTCGTTTGCAGTTACTATGCGGGCGGTGAAGCGGGACATTTTGGAACAATTACTTACGACGGCACGGCAAATGTAAATTGGTGTTGCGCAAGTTCTGATTCGGAATATGCGTTTGAGGTTTTGTCAAGAAGATTCGTCGCCAACTCTAAATCGTCTCTACAAATCGGCGATTGTTTCTACTCAAATAGGGGGAGTGTGGGGCAAGTTTTGTATTATAGATTGATTCCGCTACAAGTTATAGGAGTAAAGGTGGTGTAAAATGACAATATGTATTAAAGAAAATGAATTTAACCCTAGTTTCATCGCTTTATATGGCGAAGAAAAGGCGAAACAAATGGGCTTCACAATAGTTGAAATTCCACAAGGCTACGAAGATTGTATCTACGAAGATTTTGACGACAACTTTTCGTTTAGTGTAGAAAAATACAATAAGAGAAAGCAAGCACACTTTAATCAAAAGAAATTATCAGAACTCACAAATTGGTTTGACAACTATTTTGACAAACAACTAAATCAATCTTTGTGGCAAGACGATTTTAATATTTCTCACGACGAATATTTTAACAAAGACTATGCAAGTTTAAGCGAACTAAAAGAGCAAGCAAAAGTAGTACGAGTAAAAATCCAAGAACTTAGAAAGGGTCTAACAAATTCTAAACTTAAAAAAACTAACATAACGGGCCTTTATTACACGCAACTTGGCTATCTATAAAAATCAAAAAACAATGAAAACAAAGACCTATTTAGCCTTAAATATTTAGCACTAAAAAACTCAACAACTTAATCTTAAACATACAGCGTAAACTAAGCGATGTTACTTTGCTCTCTTTGTTCGCAAATCAATTTGCTTAACGCAAATCCACAACAAGTTGTAACATCACTAGTTTGAATAACCATCAGTTTCGCTGGAGAGTAAACTCTCCAACTCTACTTTCAATAAGGCAAAAAAACAAGGACTATTCCCCTTAATTTTAGAGATATATGTCCTTGTTTTTTTTATTAAAATTTATTTTTTAAACACACTAAAAATCAACTTTTCAACAACTTAAAATTAGTAGTTTTCTTCACGAATTTCAAAGTATGATTGTGGATGGTTACAAACTGGGCAAACCACTGGTGCGTTTTCGCCAATTACAATATGTCCACAATTTCTGCATTCCCAAATTTTAACCGTCGATTTTGCAAAGACTTCGTCGTTTTCAATATTTTGAAGAAGTTTGCGGTAGCGTTCTTCGTGATATTTTTCAATAATGCCAACCATTCTAAACTTGCGTGCAAGTTCAGGGAAACCTTCTTCTTCCGCAGTTTTTGCAAACCCTTCGTACATATCCGTCCACTCATAATTTTCGCCTTCTGACGCGGACAAAAGATTTTCTTTTGTGTTCCCTATTCCCGCCAACTCTTTAAGCCACATTTTTGCGTGCTCTTTTTCGTTATTAGCCGTCTTTTCAAAAATGCTTGCTATTTGTTCAAAACCTTCCTTTTTTGCAGTTGATGCAAAATATGTATATTTATTTCTCGCTTGCGACTCGCCAGCAAATGCTGTTTGCAAATTCTTTTCTGTTTGTGTTCCTGAATATTTGTTCATTTTTTTTCTCCTTTTATATAAAAAGCATATTTACTTAAAATTTGTCTTAAATTAAACCTAAAATGCCTTTTTTATTATCCTTAATTCGGGGAATAATAGCATACATTATTTATTTTAATTTAAATTAGCAAAATGCTTTTTCGCTTAAGTTTAGTATAAATTTTTATTTCAAAAAAGTCAAATCAATAAAAAGACCTTGTTTTTTGGCATTTTTCACGCTAAAAAAGCCAAAAATTTTTTGCGTTTCTACGCAAAAAGCCAAAAATTTTTTGCGTTTCTACGCAAAAAGCCAAAATAGTTTTGATAAAAATATAAATCGTGATAAAATGAAAGTTGGAATTTTAAACAAAGGTCGATATAAAAACGACTTTTAAGTAACTTTCAAAAAGGACAAAAAAATGAACAAAGGAATATGCTTTTATTTTGGGTTTGCGAACAAAATAGAAGAAAGAACAAAAATGATAAAGGACGCGGGGTTTAACTGCGTTATCACTTCAAACGATAAAAAATTTAATCATCAAAACAACAC
>CAKVCH010000012.1 GCA_934725745.1 uncultured Clostridia bacterium
GTAAATATCCAAAAGTTATAACTATTAAAAAGATTTGTTCGGGTGCAAATATCACTCTTGAAGAGTTTTTCGCGCGCGACTATTTTAATGGAACGGATGATGTGTATTAGTTAAACGGGAGCAAGTATGAAAGTTAGTAAGGCAATTTCAATTAGGATAAGAGAAATAATAAAAGAAAAAGACATTACTTTATACAGAATAGAAAAGAACGCCTGTATTCCACATTCAACTATGATGGATATTGTTAATGCTAAGCGTGAAAGTTGTAATGTTAAAACTTTGATTTTGATAATTAGGACTCTTGGTTTAACTGTATCAGAATTCTTTGATGACCCTATTTTCGAGAGTGACGATTTGGAGATTGATTAAATGAAAGTATCGCAAGCGGTGGCAATGAGAATTAGAGAGATATTGGCTCAAAAGAATATGACACAATATCGACTAGAAATGAATTCTGGGTTGTCAAAAGGCACATTAACTTCTTTAATGTATGCTAGATATAAAGGCGTAAACTTAACAACTTTAATTACCGTAATAAGAACTCTTGGACTATCGGTCGACGACTTCTTTAAAAGTCCACTTTTTGATGAAGGCAATTTAGATTGCGATTAGGGGTTAAAATATGGTTTCACTAAATTATGCGTTTTCTACTCGAGTTAAAGAAATATTGAAAGAAAAGAAAATGACTCAATATAAATTGGGTCAATTAACTGGACTGTATCATAGCACAATGACAGATATTTTAAGATGTAAATATCAAACACCAAATTTCAAAAATATGGCTCTAATTATTCGCGAACTTGGAATGAGTATGCAAGAATTTTTTGATAGTGACCTTTTTAATTTTGATAATTTAGAAATTGATGAGTAATTTTAAGCATTAGGTATTCCCTAGTGCTTTTTTATGTGAAAAAAAATTAAAAAGTTGACATTCTTTGTTGACTTTATTTTATTAACTTACTATAATATTTTTATAGAACATATGTTCGATAAAATAAAAGTCGACAAGGATAGAAAAATGAAAAATTATCTTACATTTGCAATTTTGCTTGAACTATCAAAACACGAGTATATTCCCGCAAAAAATCTAGCGGACAAATTTGAAATTTCTACGCGAAGCGTCTATCGATATTTGAACGAACTTGAAAGCGCGGGTATTCCCACTTTCACTAAAATTGGCAAAAACGGCGGAATTGGCATAAAAAAGACATTTGCACTGGAATCTCTCACCTTAAATGAACAAGATAAAGATTTTTTAACAAATGTCATAAATACTTTAAACATTGACAAAGCCAAAAAGAATTATTTTAAGGATAAACTTGGATTGTAATTTAAAAACACACCTTTTTAGTTTAAAAAAGGTGTGTTTTCTGTTAATCACAAATAGTTTATTAAGAAGCGTCCAATTTTTAACAAATTCAAAATGTACTTTATTTTTTATCTTTCGTTTTAATATAATTTACTTTTATAAAGTCGACACAAAAGACATTATAGCCCCCTAACATCGACATCCTTTATATATTTTCTTGCAACTTCTTGTGCCTTTAAATGTTCTTCTTTATTTTTAAGTGGCATATTTTTTTCGTTATACTCTACTTGTCTATATTTTTGAATACAATATTTCTTAGCCCCCGCAATAGATTTGCAAATCTTTTCTATATCTGATACTGACAAATCTGGCGAAAAAGTCGTTCTAAATTCGTAGTCAATATCCGAATTCATAAGTAGGTCAATGCTCTTTTTTACTTCTTCAATTAGCGGTTTTGAACAGACAATTTTTTCGTAATCTTCAAGGGGCGCTTTTATGTCCATTGCCACAAAATCAACGAGTTTTTGACCTAAAATGTCGGCTAATACATCACTTCGGGTTCCATTTGTGTCCAATTTGACACTATAACCAAGGCTCTTTAATGACTTTAAAAAGTCAATTAAATCGGGTTGCAAAGTTGGCTCCCCGCCCGACACAACGACCCCGTCCAAAAAATTTTTTCTTTCCCTTAAAAACGCCATCAATTTTTCTTGGTCGACCTTATTTTCGCCCGCATTAAGCAAATGCGAATTATGACAGTACCAACATTTAAAATTACATCCACGCGTAAAAATAACGCACGCTATTTTCCCTGGATAGTCAACAAATGAATTCCTTACAATTCCGCCAATAATCATATTTTTCTCCTAAGAGTCAAAAAGGCACAAATAATAGTGCCTTTTCGTTCTTTTATCTTAAACATTTTATATTTTACAACAAAATATCGATTCCGCTGTTTTACTTTAAAATAGCCTAGAATTTTGTTATGTTTTTATTTTGTCCGCCGAAATTTACGCTTGAAAACATATTATTTCAATATTTTAGTTCCTAAAATCGCTCAAAACATCTTCGATCTCATCTTCGTCAACAACAAATTTCTTTCTATTCATATATTCGTCATATTTGCTGTCATTATAATCTTGAACAGGGCGCAAATATCCAACAACACGCGACCAAACTTCCGTCTTTTCACCACATTCTGGGCATTCAAAATGTTCACCAGTAATATAACCATGTTTTTGGCAAACGCTAAATGTAGGTGTAATTGAAATATATGGCATTTTTGATGTCGTGAAAATCTTTTTGATAAGAGCCTTGCAAACATCCTTGTCTTCAATTCTTTCGCCTAGGTACAAGTGCAAAACTGTTCCGCCCGTGTAGAGAGATTGTAGTTCGTCTTGAAGTTCGACCACTTTAAAAATATCGTCCGTAAATTCGACTGGAATTTGCGTAGAATTTGTGTAACTAACAGCGTTTTTACCCGCAGTTATGATGTCTGGGAAACGCTTTTTGTCGAGTTTTGCAAGTCTTGCGCTAACACCTTCTGCTGGAGTCGCTTCAAGGTTGTATTGGTTGCCCGTTTCTTGTTGATATTCAACCATTTTTTGCCTTAAATAGTTCATAACTTTAAGCGCAAATTTTTGTCCTTCTGGCGTCGTTATATCGTGTTCTTCGCCAAGGAAATTCTTTAAACTCTCGTTCATCCCAACAATTCCGATTGTGTTAAAGTGGTTGGACCAATATCCGCCAGTACGCTTTTTGACATCTCTCAAATAGTAAGCGCAGTATGGATAAAGTCCCTTCTCTGTTTGGCTTTCGACAACTTTTCTCTTGATTTCAAGCGAATTCTTAGCAATATCAGCATATTTTGAAAGCATCGCAAAGTATGCACTTTCGTCTTCTGCCAAATACCCAATTCTTGGAAGATTGATTGTAACAACCCCAATTGAGCCCGTAAGTGGATTTGACCCAAAAAGTCCGCCACCACGCTTTCTAAGTTCAGACACATTTAGTCTTAATCTGCAACACATTGAAACTGCGTCTTCAGGCGAAAGGTCGCTATTAACAAAGTTCGCAAAGTATGGAATGCCATATTTACAAGTGATGTCCATAATTTTATTTACAACTTCGCTATCCCAGTCAAGGTCTTTTGTGATGTTAATTGTTGGAATTGGGAATGTGAAAACTCTGCCGTTTGCATCGCCTTCAATCATAACATCGCAGAACGCTTTATTAATAATATCCATTTCCGCTTGATATTCGCCGTAAGTCGAATCTTGCATTTCGCCCCCAATAATGACAGGTTGGTCTTTCAAAGTCTTTGGGCAACGAATGTCAAGTGTTATATTTGAGAATGGGCATTGAAAACCGACTCTCGTTGGGACATTCATATTGAACACAAATTCTTGCAAACATTGTTTGACTTGCTCGTACGACAAATTGTCTTTTCTGACAAAAGGTGCACAATAAGTGTCAAAACTACTCCACGCTTGCGCCCCAGCAGTCTCACCTTGGGTTGTGAAAGTCGCGTTTACAACTTGCCCCAAGAAACTTCTAAGGTGTTTTGCAGGTCTACTTGACATTTTTCTTGGAACGCCCGTAAAGCCGTCCGTCAAAATTTGTCTTAAATCCCAACCAACGCAGTACGCGCCAAAGAATCCAAGGTCGTGCAAATGCAAAGCCCCACTTTCGTGCGCTTCCTTAACTTCTTGTGGATAAATTTCGTTTAGCCAATAATTCTTTGTAAACGATTCTCTTACATAGTTGTTAAGTCCCGCAACGCTATGTTGCATATTTGCATTTTCCTTAACGGCCCAGTCTGCGCTATCAAGATATTTTGTAAATAGGTCGATAGTCGCACCCGTCAAAGCATTAAGTTCCCTAGCACTTGTACGCTTTTCCCTATAAAGAATAAACGCCTTCGCGACCTTTGCGTGCCTGTTTTCAATCAAAACTTTCTCAACAATGTCTTGGATTTCTTCAACAGTAGGCATCCTTGTGCCAAACCTTGCTTCCGCAGTCTTTTCGACTTCAAGGGCAAGCCTTTCCGCGAGTTCCTTGTCGTGTCCATCACACGCGAGCGCTGCCTTATAAATAGCGTTTGCTATCTTTTGTCTATCAAACTTCTCTATTTTTCCGTCTCTTTTTCTAACTTGTGTCAACATAAAATTTTTCTCCTTTTGTGTACGAGTCTAATTTAGCATACACAACATATTGTGTCAACCAATTTTAACAAAATACTATATATTGTGGTAAGTTTGTACAAAGTGCACAAATTTTATTTTTGTAAGTTTGCACAAAAAAATAAAAAATGAAAATAATTTCTTAAAATTTCTTGACTTTTCTTGTTCCACACCACAATTCGCTTATTAAAAGGATTTCGCAAAAATTGGTTATTAAAATTAAACTTTTTTCGCGACTTTCTTTTTCAAAAATAATCGGATTTTTGTCTATAAAGCTGTTTTTCTAGTTCAAAAAAACAAGTTTTTGTTCCATAAAAAAGGCTTCTACTTTTGTAAAAAAAACATCTTTTTTTTCATAAAAATTAACCACTTTTTAAAAAAATCTAATATAAAATCTATTTTCACACAACTAGTTAAGTAAAAACACAAGCGATTGATAGTAAAGTACAAATTTTCAAAAAAAAAGAGGGTCAAGCAAACCGCCTTTCCTTCTTTTAAAATACTTTTTGTTAAAAATATATCACTTTAATCTGTGATTTTTATTGTAAAGAAACCACAATTACAAAGCATTATCCTTTGAAATTGTAAAGTCGCTATCAAGTAATATTACGGACGAACTTTCAACTGCGTTTCCATAAACGCCATCATTTCCCTTTGTCTTAATAACAAACTTAACTTCATCACCGCTTCTTAAAGTTAAAACATAATCGCCGAGTTGTTCAAAAGTTCTTTCAAAATAAGTTGTTTTTTCAGCAGACCCGCGTTTAACATAAATTCCTACAATTTTATCGTCTATATTAAGCCCCATTCTACTTGCAATGCTATTTTCCGAAACTTCAGCTACAAGTGCGTTATTTGTCACCGTATTTGATGAATTTTCTTCGTCGTAAACATTATTTTGGTCGCAAGCGGTGTAAGTTACGCCAAAAACAATCTTTTTAACCCCAACACTTGCCCCTGTCTCGTTGTCGTGAGTGTAGTTGTAAATTATATTTTCGACAACATTTTTTACATTATTTGAACAAATCGCGTTTGCGATATTATCTACAAGTGAAGATGTTATTTTTGCATTGACAATGCCCAAAAATTCGCCGTTTGAGTCAAAAAGTCCGCCCCCACTGTTACCTTGGTTTACAGCAGTATCAATTCTAAAACATCTCAAACTTCTTTTTTTGCCCGCAATTGTCACTGAAATGCGTTCGCTTGTTTGACTTACAATGCCACTTGAAACGCTCATTCCACCGCCAGAAGGGTTCCCAATAGCGATTGCGTTTTCTCCGACTTGGACATCGTCACTATCCGCAAAAGTAACTTGCATCGCGCTACTATTTTTCACAATATCAAAACTTTCGCCCGTTACCTTTAAAACCGCCAAATCGTAGTCCGCCGACCCGCCAATATAGGTTGCTTCAATGCCACTTTCACCTTTAACATAGCCCGTTTCGTCAGCATTTGATGCGATAGTTTCTCTTCCGTACAAATAGCAATAAATTGTTTTTGCTGGAGAATACCCTTCGCTACTTGTATTATCAGAAAGCGCCACAACGTGATAATTTGTTATTATATAAGCGTAGTTTTCGGTTTTATTGATTTCATAAAACACCCCAGCGCCCATTTGAAGCCCGCCATCCACAGGACAATAAATTGAAACAACTTGATTAACGCACCTTGCACTTATTTGTTTTACAAGCGTATTCCCATAAGTTACAAAATAATCTTTTAAGAATTGCTTATAACCCGCACTTGTATTTTCATAAATTCCAAACTCAACACCCGTTTCAAAAAGGCTTTTAGCCGTCAAAACACCGTCTTTCCCCGTCGCGCCGTCCTTTCCCTTTAAACTTGCAAGCCATTCGGTAACAGTGCCTTCAAAACCATTTTTAACAGCCAAATCATATGCATTGCCAGTGCTATCGACGCCGTCGTCACCCTTTTCACCCTTTAAACTTTCAAGCCATTCCGCTTCCGTTCCAACAAAGCCGTTATCAACAGCAATGTCATAGGCAGATTTTGCTTTAAGGTCACATCCCAAAAGGGAAAACACACAAACAAGCAAAATCGCGACAACAAATCCTTTAAATAATTTTTTCATTTATTTAAGCCCCCTATAAATGCACAAAAGCACATATTTTCATATTTGCATATCAAAAATACGTGCTTTGCCTTTTTATTTTCATAATTTTGTAAGTTTTTTGTAAGTAAATTTGATTTAAACGATTGCAACTAAAATCGTGGCATAGTATTTATTGACAATCACTAAAAATTTAAACATCGCCACACAATCTACTATTTGCAAAACACATATCTAAAAATATTTTTTGCAAAACTTAAAATTTTTTACATACAATTTTTAACATTAGTCTTCTTCTTGATTATCTAGCGCTTCACGCACTTTACCTTCAATCTCAGCCAAAATTTCTGGGTGGTTTGTCAAATATGTCTTAACATTTTCCTTGCCTTGCCCAATCTTTTCGTCATTATAAGCGAACCAAGCACCCGATTTTTCTACAATATTATTTGCAACAGCCAAATCAATAACGCATCCGACATTTGAAATGCCTTTTCCATAAACAATATCAAATTCCGCAGTTTTGAAAGGTGGAGCAAGTTTATTCTTAACAACTTTGACCCTTGTTCTATTCCCTATAATGTCGCTTCCGTCTTTAATGGAATCAACGCGCCTAACATCAAGTCTAACGCTCGAATAAAATTTAAGAGCCTTTCCGCCCGCAGTCGTTTCTGGAGAACCAAACATAACGCCAACTTTATCTCTAAGTTGGTTAATAAAAATAACGCAAGTATTTGATTTGTTGATAATTCCAGTCAACTTTCTCATTGCTTGGCTCATAAGTCTTGCTTGAAGACCAATAAAGTTGTCGCCCATTTCGCCTTCGATTTCCGCTTTTGGAGCAAGTGCCGCGACAGAGTCAATAACAACGATGTCAAAACCGCCACTTTGGACAAGTTTATCGCAAATATCAAGCGCTTGTTCGCCGTTGTCTGGTTGCGAAACATAAAGTTCGTCAAGATTTACGCCAAGTTTACCCGCATAGACTGGGTCAAGAGCGTGTTCCGCGTCGATAAAAGCAGCCATTCCACCAAGTTTTTGCGCTTCAGCAATTATGTGCAACGAAACAGTCGTCTTTCCGCTCGACTCTGGTCCATATATTTCAACAATTCTTCCCCTTGGAACGCCACCAATTCCAAGTGCATAGTCAAGAACAATGCACCCAGTTGGGATAACATCAATTTTTTCGTGGCTTCTATCACCAAGTTTCATAATAGAGCCTTTTCCGAATTGTTTTTCAATTTGCAAAATAGCAGTTTCTGCAAGTTTAACTTTATCTTCTTTCTTCATTTTTCACACAAAGCAAAGCCTTACACTTTGCCCCCTTTTACAAGTATAATTATACACTACCGCCCGCCATTTTTCCAAATACTTTGACAAAGTTTTTATCATTTATTTTAATATTTTAATGAGAACTAAAAATCAACTCGCCATTTAGTTCATAATTAAAATTACTTGTATCAGCCAAACTAAATGTTAGAGTAGATGTTGCAATCCCAGCAGGTTTTGGACCACTTGCCACCACACTAAATAGCTTAATTTCATCCGACATCTCAATGCTATCAACAGTATTTATTATTGTCCCTTTGTCTGAAGAAACGACTTTCATATTAGAAACTAGTCCATTTAATTTTAAAACACCAGCAAAAATAAAATCATCAAATGTTCTTTCTCCAATGCCAATTTTTATTGTTAAGGTTACAGTATCACTGCTTGATACAAAGGTCAAAACAGTATCACCATAAATTTCACTTGAATTGTATACTTTGGTGTATCGATCTAAAGAACTTGAACCATCACACGAGACATTCAGTTTTATACTGTTTGATATCTTGTTTTCACGCTCAAAATTTATATTAACTGGAGATTCTAGGTTTTGAAGTCCATATGATAAAGCCACAAAAGAATATAATAAGCTCATACTTAAAGCAAGTAATAACGAAAATGCAGTAAAAACTATCCTTCTTTTCATAAAATCTCCTTTTTTTATAATCTTTTCTATGCTTTATCTATAATATTATTTTATATAAATATTTTATCCACATTTTTTACTATTAGCAAGCATTTTTCATTTGTTTTTTTGAAACAATACAATTATAGGATATTTCGCCACTACTTTTAATTGAATAAACAAGATAGACAAAAAAATATAAGAATTAAAGAATATTATTTTTTTTATAAATATTTCTAAGTTTATGAGAAATATTAAAATAAATAATAAAAATTATCAATTTTGTAGATAAAGCACCCCATAATTTTTTTGAATATATTTTTAGAAAAAAAATAGACTCCCTATAAAGAGAATCTATTTTAAATACTATTAAGTTCTAAATTTGAATAATTTTATTTAATTATTCAAGGATTTCAGAAACAACGCCTGAACCGACTGTTCTGCCACCTTCACGGATAGCAAATCTAAGTCCTTGTTCAATAGCAATTGGTGTAATAAGGCTGATAGTCATCTTGACATTGTCGCCAGGCATAACCATTTCAACACCCTTTTCAAGTTCAATTGAACCTGTAACATCTGTTGTTCTGAAATAGAATTGTGGACGATATCCATTGAAGAATGGAGTATGTCTTCCGCCTTCTTCTTTCTTCAAAACATAAACTTGTGCTGTGAATTTTGTGTGTGGGTGAATTGAATTTGGTTTGCAAAGGACTTGACCTCTTTCAATATCAGTTCTGTTAATACCACGAAGAAGAACAC